>CAYUNK010000004.1:0-72020 GCA_964446125.1 uncultured Nitrospiraceae bacterium
TTTGGGGTTTTTTCCCAAGAAAAAAGGGGCTGCGATTGCTCGTAACCCCTTGATTACAATGGAGCCGGGAAGCGGACTCGAACCGCCGACCTGCTGATTACGAATCAGCTGCTCTACCAGCTGAGCTATCCCGGCACGCAGCTATTTTACCAGAAAAGGAGAAATAATTTCGGCAGGAAGATGCTATTTTTAAGATGAAAGATATGAGAGACGGGGTTGCTGCCTGGTAATGGGATCAGATGGTTTTGGATTCTGACCTCCCGTTTGTGGGCGCAACTGCACGAACCTGCATTGCTGATGCAGCCCTGACCTTCTCGACGATCTCATCGGCAAGGTTCAGCAGTCCGCTCCATGATTCAGTATATCGCTTGCCGACATAACTGACTGCGCCAAGATCCATTGCCTTTAGCACTGATTCTATTCTGCTTGAATGCATTTCGCTGATAATCACAACAGGAGTCGGGTGGAGTTCCATCAGCTTTTCCATGAACGTGAGACTGCCTTTACCTGTCATTGCAACGTCAAGGGTAATAACATGCGGATTATGGTTCATCACCTTATTGAGCGCATCTGACGCATCAGAGACAGAGGCAACTACCGCAATATCTCCTGCCTGCTCCAGTATTTCTGTAAGCAGATACCGTGCAACGACCGACGTGTCAATTATAATTACATTTATTTTGTCTTTCTTCTGATTCATGTAATGTTCCGTATAAACAGATTTCACTGGACAGAAGCTGTCCGCTCTCTTTGATGGCTGATGCAGATTGCCTATTGTCCCCAGAGGCTGCTTATCATACCTGCTTCGGCCATTTCCCCCAAATCAGTATTGCCTATTGTCCCCAGAGGCTGCTTTTTGGACCTTGTTTCTGCATATAGAGCCCCTTTCATCGAAATATTTATTTGTTAGCATAATATGTGCCATCATTATAATGTCAAAAAAACACTATAAAAACAAAGTGTTAGAGTGATAATGCAGGAAACGGGACAAAGACAGGGGGTGAAAGCAAGGAGACATGAGGATATCTGCATAATGTCAAATAAAACAGATAAAACAAGAAGTTACAGTCTCTAATCCATATAAATGAACTGCAATGAAAGTTGCACCCATTCCATTGCTGCATTATCAAGGATATATGCTTAATGGTTTCTTTTATTGATCAGCCGTTTGTTCAGGGCCTGACGGGAGATGCCGAGAAGTGAAGCGGCAACCCCCTGGTTGTTATGAGCGAGCCTCACTGCCTCTTTGACAAGGTGCTCCTCCGCCTCCCGCAGGGTCGGGAATCTGCCGAAGAGTCTGGTAAGCAGGGCCGCTGCCTGGTCATCCGTAGGCAGCACAACAGGATGCAGATCATGATCATGCTCAATCGTATTCCTGAAACTCTCCAGCGCAAGCCTGCCTGTCCTGTGGCGGGCTACAGAGTCAAATACCATTGCCTCGAGTTCCCGCACATTTCCCGGGAAATTATAGGTGCAGAGCAGTGTAATCAGCTCTCCTGGATAGGAGGGCGGGTTTTTCCTGAGCGAAGCAGAAGCTGCCTTGATGAAGTGGCCAAGCAGTTCAGGTATATCCTCCATTCTCTCCCTCAGCGGCGGAATATGAATATGGTGGGTTCTGAGCCTGAAGTAAAGGTCTTTTCTGAATCTGCCTTTGCAGATAAGCTGCTGCAAATCCCGGTTTGTAGCAACAATGACCCTTGCATTGCTCTGTCTTGGAATGTCTGATCCAAGGGGATAATATTGTCTTTCCTGAAGCAGCCTCAGTAGTTTTACCTGTGAGGACTCGCTGAGATCGCCGATTTCGTCAAGGAAGAGTGTGCCTCCTGCTGCCCTTGCTATCTGGCCCTCGCGAAACGTATCTGCCCCTGTATAGGCGCCTTTTGCATGCCCAAAAAGGGTGTCTGAAAACATCGTATCATCAAGACCGGAAATGTTTAGTGCAATAAAATCACCTGTTCGGAGACTTGCCGCATGAATAGCCCGGGCAAAAAGTTCTTTGCCTGTGCCGGTCTCCCCGGTTATAAGCACAGGCTGCTGCGAACCGGAGATCGCCTCTGCATAATGGAAGAGGCTCTGCATCTTCCTGCTTGCGGTAATGATCTGGGAAAAGGCCGTCTCATGCTCAAGTGTGTCAGACAGGAGATGATTCCTCAGAGACGTAACCTCGCTCATGAGGGATGAGACATTTATGGCCTTATTGACGGTGGAGAGAAAACGGTTCATCTCGACAGGCTTGACCAGATAATCAAAGGCCCCTGCCTTCATGCATGAAACTGCAGTGTCTGTCTCATCTGTTGCGGTGACTACAATGACCAGGATGTCAGGATATTCATTTCTGATCTTCTCAAGCAGCTCTAATCCGGAGATATGGGGCATGACGAGGTCTATCACTACTGCCATGACCGGCTGCTCTTTAAGTAACTGCATCACTTCCCTGCTGTCATCTGTGGTCAGGAAATTATTGATTCCAGACTTCCTAAGCATTGTGCTGAAACTGAGCAGGATCATAGGTTCGTCGTCTACCAGCAATACAGGCCTTTCAGGATGCAGAAGCTGTTTCATGGTCATTCCTTTTGATCGTTCTTTGAAATAATGGCAGCGAGATGGTGGCTGTCGTGCCTGCGCCCGGTTCTGAGACGAAGGTCAGTGAGCCCTGATGATCCTCAATTATAGCAAGGGAGATGGGCAGACCCAGGCCTGTGCCGCCTTCATTGATCCTCGTTGTATAAAACGGCTCCGTAATCTGGCTGAGCACCTCCTGAGGCATACCGATTCCTTCGTCCCTGACCTCAATCAGGATGCTTTCTGTTTCGCTGTCCAGGCCGGTAGATACAATAACCGCGGCAGTATTGTCACGAAGGGACTGCAGAGCATTCATTATCAGGTTTATGACCACCTGTTCGAGCCGCTGCTTACTGCCTTTTACAGGGGGCAGGTCTTTGCCTTTTGTCAACTGAAAAGAGTTGGTATACTTCCTGATCTGGCTGCTGAGGATTGCTGTTGCCGAGGTTACGACTTCGTTGGCGTCAACCGGACGGTCGAGGGCTGAGCTGTCCTGTTTCGAAAAATCCTTCAGACTCTCGACGATCTTCTCAATGCGGGCCGCACCTTCAGTCAATCCTGTGAGAAGCTGAGGCATGACATACCGCATCTCAGAGAAGGGCACCCCCCCCAGTGAGAAGTCTCCCTGGCCCCGGTAGTGTTCAGAAAGCACGCGGCCTGCATCTTTCCATGCGTCCGAGATTATCTGTGCATTGGCCATAATGTAATGGGTGGGGTTGTTGATCTCATGGGCTATGCCTGAGACAAGCATGCCGAGTGATTTCATCTTGTCCATCTGGATGAGCCTTGCCTGAAGCAATTTCTTCTCCTGCTCAAGCCCGATCCTGTCTGTGATGTTGCGGAAGACGCAGAAGAGAAATGTGCTGTTTCTCATCTGTATTGCCATGCACCTGATCTCAACATGCAGTAATTCCGCGTTCCTGTTTAGGGTTGTTATGTCTGAAAAGCGAAGCACTTCGTGCGGCGGCAGGCTGCGCAGGGCATCGCGCAGCAGCTGCTCTTGAGGCTGGGGCAGCAGCAGGGAAAGACCTCCTGAGAGGAGTTCCTGCTCTGTATACCTGTACAGACAGACTGCCGCAGGGTTCACCTCAATTATCCTCTGCGTATCAGCAGAGACAATCAACAACGCATCTTCGACCTGTTCAAAGATCTCCCTGAAACGCTCCTCACTTTCACGCAGGGCCAGCTCCACTGTCTTTCGCGCAAGGATTTCGGACTGCAGATTCCAGACTGTTGCGGACAGTTCAGCCGTCTTTTCGGCCACAGCAGATTCGAGCTGCCTGCTGTATAACCTGAGCTGTTCGTCCTTCTGCCTCAGCTCTGTAATGTCGGTTCCGATGCAGAGGATTTCCCTGAGGCCGCCTTTCCTGTCGTACATGGGCCTGTTGGTCCATGATATCCAGATGCGGCCGCCGTCTTTCCTCATATTTTCATTAATATTCGTATGGTACTTCTGAGCATGCGAGCAGAGGTCACGGATCATGTATGCCAGATCCCGGCCTGTACTCTCCCTCTCAGGCACAATGGTGCCGATTACGCTCTTGCCGGTAATCTCTTCCTTTGAATAGCCGAAGAACCTCTCTGCAAACTCATTGAAATAGGTAACCCTTCCCTGGGGGTCCATTCGCAGGATGACAGTGTTTGCGTTTTCGACCAGCTCGCGGTATTTATTATTGACCTCATGAGACCGGTCAACAAAATACAAAATAATTATGCCGACCACGACAGCTGCCACAAAGGCGTCAACAACGCCGATCATCAGGAGGTCATAAGAGATGCTGCCCCACCAGAGTATCCCCATGATGGTATTCATCACAGCGGTCACGATCTCTGCAAGGATGATGATTATTGTGAGATGCCAGAGGTTGATCGCCCTGATGTTGCTCAGGACCTGCCTGAAATCAATACGGTCTTTATTCGGCATTGTCTTCCGGGGCGTCGGGCAGGTCAATAGTTATACGGTATATGCCTGGAGTATGATGGCCGGCCCTGAAGGTGAAGCCCTTTGACTTGACTGCCGGCCTGAACAGGGCCTCAGGCCAGGACATATCCGTATGCCTGAGTATTGTCCTAAGGCTCAAGGATCTTCTTGTCAGCCAACTCTTCAAAGATATCTGCAGCTGCGAGCGTTTTGATATAGTTGTTCAGTTCAAGACAGTCCTGCTCAGAGAGCTCGGTAAACTGTATTGCCATGCCGGGTGATGTTGCGGAAGAATTATAAAAGTCATCCTTTGTATATACGATTCGTCCTTTGTAATGGCGCTCTTTGCCGTTATCCAGGTGAAGCGAAACAACAACTTCTGAACCAGGCGCAACAGGGTCATCTGTACGAACATATATCCCGCCTACTGAGAAGGTTTCTGCATAGAGATGCTGCTGCCTTCCTCCACAATCTACCATAACTTTTTTGTTGCATGTGGTCCTGATATGCTTCCGGTTCTGCCTGCCCTGGAACTGACGGACATCAATAGATCTTTGAATGGCGTCATGAAGAAGATCAACCTTGACGGGCTTCTGCAGATAATCGAAGCAGCCGAGGTCTTTGCATGTCTTTATCGTCTCCGGAGATATATCTGTTGATATCATGATTACAGGCAAGCCTGCTGTGGCGTCGTCCGACTTGATATACCTAAGCGCTGTAATGCCGTCGAGAGTATCCATACATACGTCGAGCAACACCAGATCTACGGGGCCTGATTTGAGAATCCTCAAGGCATCGAGCCCATTTCTGGCAGTCAAAAGCTGAAAACCCAGTCTCCTCAGAAGAAGGCCGATATACATCACAAAGGTCTTGTTGTCATCTGCAAGCAGTATCTTTTTCTGCACTGATTACCCCTCAATAAAGTATCTTTTCTTAATCCAGGCTGACATACAAACCAAATGATAATGGCCGGCGGCGGGTAGCCCAGATTACCTGACCAAAATCATAGCATATAAGCCCATATAAGCGAATACTTTATTTCATGATGACTTTTTCATGAGAGGGACGCCTTATATGTCAAGAGGGTCGGGATACAGCCATTAGAGATGTCCAGGCGCGGTCAAGGCAGAGGCATGGCTTGCTGCCTCAGGCGGCCGGGGCTGATCAGGAATCAGTAGATCTGCCTGCCTGACGGATCCCCACAAACAGCACCTGGCAGAATACCACAGAGAAGCCGGCCATGATTCCGGCGATCGTGACGAGCCTCAGATATGCCAGCAGAATAACGACAAGTGCAAGCAGTGCAAAACGCAACTGGCCGAAAAAGAGCATCTTCATAGTCACGGAGGAAGTTCCGATGATCCCCTGTATGCTCCAGGCGAGCGCCCTCAGATTCAGCAGGCCTAACAGTCCTCCGGTCAGAATGCTGAAGGGCAGGTCTTCGAAGGGCAGAAATGCAGCGCCCACTGAAGCCGTTATCAGCATAATGGCAGAGTTCCTCGCAATCCTATTGATCATTGTCATCGGATATTCTCTTTGTGATGCGGCCGAGTTCTCTGAAGCCGGCTGCAATGCCGAGTATGAGGAAGATGATCGTGAACCATGGAGGGGTGAGCAGCCATCTGTCAAGCTGGGAGCCGATAAGGTACCCCACAAAGGTGGATATCACCATATGAAGGCCGATCGCGCCTGCCCGGGCAAAATACTTCATTACAGATTTATCGAAGATCGGAGCCATAGTCCGGTTCCTATGTATCTGCCGGGCGCAGGGCCGGTTTATTCATAGAATGAATCATACTGAATTATACCGTAAGGGACTTCAAGAATGCCGGAGGCCAAAGTCAGAGGGGTAGAAGGTGGAGATCCATACCGGATCTCCACCACATTGTTTTACAGTGTCAGTGCGATTCCTTGAGGCCAAAGATCGGGAAGATCTTTACGAGGTAGTAAAACAGCACAAAGGGAGATATTAATACTGCCAGGGCGCCGAAAAGCCCTTCCCTGAACGTCTCCATGGTCGTCGGTATGATCGGTAGATGATAATACATATACCCGGCAAAGGTGAGCGAAAATGCCTGGCCGCCGATCACAACATTCCACCGCATCATAAATACGCCGAACATGACCAGAAGGACGCCTGCTAAAGCCCTCCGTATGGTAAGGCCTGGCAGCAGAAACAGGATGAACGGTATCAGGTTGCCGATGCCGTACTGGTAGAGGAAGATGCTCTTGAAGTCCTTTTCATAAATAACGCTCCTCAGAACGTCCCATGACTTTGTTGCAGTGTATCCCCGGAAGATCAGGTCAAGCAGTTCGAGGCTGATCGCAAAGATAAGGAAGAAGAGGAGGTACTTTGCGGTCATCTTGATCACATTGAGCTCAACGCTTTTTATCTCTTCACGGCATTCCGGCGAATAGGTCGGGGACTGTTTTCTGCAGGCAAGGAATTTCCTTATCTCCATCGTGATGATATAGGTGAACATGCAGAGGGCTATGCCCGAGACAACTGCGGACATGATAAAGATGACAGGCATCAGGGGCGTCATCCAGAGTGCGTTTGCCTTTACTGAGCCGAAGATAAACCCTGCGTACCCGTGCAGAAAGCAGGCGACCGGAATGCCGACGGCAGCGAGGATCTTGATCGCCTTTTCATCCTTCTGCTGGGCCTCTTTGCTTATATCGAACGAGCCGAGGGTCAGGGCAGTAAAGATCAGATAATAGAGCTTTTCACTCAGGCTCTTGTCCTGCTTCTTCTTCAGAAACTGCGACTGCTCGACAAAATGCTTCCTGTAGAGGAACCAGAGCTCGGAGGCGACTATGGCGCCATAGGTCGAAAAGACGATGCCGAAGGCCGCGATGGCAGAGGTGAAATGGGGCGTCATAAGCGTGTTGATCCCCCTCAGAGGATGCTGCAGGTGTAGCAGGATAGGCAGCGGCGCTGCAGGCAGAAGCGCAAAGGAAAAGACAAGGGCAAAGCGTGCGATATCCTTAAGCTCCTTTATGCCGAAGACATGATACAGGGATGAAAGCACAAATGCGCCTGCAACAAGACCGGTCATAAAAGGATACATAACGATCTGAATGGACCAGTAGATGTATTCGTTGGGTGTGACAAAAAGCTCTTTAAGGGTCCAGAGTTCTCCGTGTACCATCTTATCGTACCTCCTCATCCAGGCCGATATAGAAGACCTGGGGTTTTGTGCCGAATTCACTCTTCAGTATGCCTACGCGCTGCGTTGTTATGATCTTGGCGACCGGATCATCAGGGTCTTTGATGTTGCCTATCTGCCGCGCCCCAAAAGGACAGGCTTCAACGCATGCTGTCTTTAATCCTTTATTGATGCGGTGATAGCAGAAGTTGCATTTCTCTGCGGTGTGGTATTTAGGGTGGAAGAATCTGACGCCATAAGGGCATCCCATGACGCAGTAACCGCAGCCGATGCACCATGTCCTGTCTACAAGGACAACACCGTCAGGCGCCTGGTACGTAGCGCCCACCGGGCATACCTGAACGCAGGGAGGGTTTTCACACTGGTTGCAGAGTTTTGGCACAAAGAAGGCCTTCCTGATATCCTCTTCTTTTATGTTCTGGAAATTACCCAGGCCGAGGTCAATCTTTGCGGTTGTAAAACCGTCACGCGCACCCTTTGGGGAGTCAGCATACATCTTGCCGTCTTTTGTGAGCAGATACCGCTCGACCCAGGTCCTGGTAACATTTGCCTCGTAATCAATCTCATTTTCGTGCTTGCAGGCCTTGACGCAGAGCCCGCAGCCGACGCACTTGTATGTATCCACAAGAAAGACCCAGCGCAGGGAGGTTTCTGCCTTCAGCGCCTGCACGCGTGCAGGGCTCAGGATCTCTATGGCAGCAAGGGGTATTGCGACGCCTGCCACTGCCTTTGCAGTATTTTTCAGAAAATCTCTTCTGTTCATCTTAATCCCTCCAGGCTGGGCTTATGCGGATTGTGGCAGGTGACGCATTCAATGTCAGGGTTGTGCTGATCAGGATCTATGCCCCTTATATCTGCCCTTCCGCTCGTCGGATAGGCGAGTCTGGTGTGGCACCTGAGGCACTGGGCCCGGGTCCTGTCTATGGAGAGTTTTGGCCGCTGCTTAGAGGGATGCTCGCTTGCTGCGTCATTGGCCGGCCCGTGGCAGCCTTCGCACTGGATGACTGCGTGAGGGGTCTTGTCTATTATTTCGGCCTTGCCGGCGTGGCAGCCTGAACAATACTCCCTGCCCTGATACTTGACCTTAACCTCTGTTTTCCATTCTTCAATGTTGCCTTGCCTGTACCATCCATACATATACCCGCGTTCATGTACTCCAAAATCCTTCGGAACATAGAACATCCGGATCAGCAGGACGATCAGAACGAGACAGATAACTACAAACAATGGTCTGAATACATGATTCTTCATGCAATGCACCTCCCCGTAAGCGATAACCTATTATACTGCATTCCCTGCGGACCGGATTGTTGTATTATCTTTATCCGGCCCACAGGCCTTATCTGTCTATTTCAGAAAGAGTTTCGGATCCTTATACTCGTGGCATGTCACGCAGTCCTTTTTTGCCTGCGCAGGAGTCACCTTCCAGCCGTGCGGCTTGTGGCAGCTCTTGCAGGTCATATTCATCTGCAGATGAATATCGTGTTTGCCTGTATAGGGCACGGTTGAATGGCACTTGATTGTACAGTTTGCCCAGTCAGGCCTGGACTTCTGATGAGGGTTATGGCATGTCCTGCATTCAAACTGCATCGCTGCATTGGCAGGGATCCTGATTTTTGTCGACTTTTTTATGGTTTCTTCTGTCGGCCTGAAATGCTTAACGTCTATAGTGGCATCGCTTGTCAGTTCTTTCCTTACACTTTCATCTCCGTGGCAGAAGAGACATTTCTTCCTCTCTGGCAGCAGGTCAGTGGTGCGGTCAGTATGGCAGTTCAGGCAGGGCAGATCACCCATCGGTATCAGTTCGTGCGGTTTGTCCGTTGTACCGTGGGGACGTAAAGCCTTGTCTTCGTGGCAGGTCAGACAATAGCGCTCTTCGAGAGAAAATTTGTGCGTCCGGTATCCGTGGCACTTGGTGCATTCGATCTTTTCGATGAATACGTGCTTTGCATGATACTGCGATTTGCTGATGTCAGGGGCCTTGGCATAATTGTCATCCCTTTCCCAGTGGCATCTCAGACAGAGGACACGGGGAACAATTACCTTGCCGTGCCTCGGCTCGACAGTGCGGTGGCCAAGGAAGGCAAAGCGGTACATCTGTATCACCTGCTCCTTTTTTGACGAATGATGGCATTCATGGCAGTTGATATCTGCATGCTCGCTTCTTGCCCACTCCTTGTTCGCCTCATCATGCACATGGCAGGCAAAGCAGGCATTGGGGTCGTGTTCGAAATAGTAATTTATCTTGTATGCTACAAACCCCATGATGACAACAAAGAGCAGGGCACCCACAATGATGATAATCTTTGCCTTGGGCGTCAGTTTCTCCGAAAACCAGTTGGTGAATCTGCTGAACAGCTTGAATGGATTGAATGTCATAGTTATTCCTCTATTTTAGAAATTGTTTTGGGTCCTTGTATTCATGGCATGTAACGCACTCTTTCTTTGCCTGGGCAGGAGATACCCTCCAGTCGTGGGGCTTGTGGCAGTCTTTGCAGGTCATATTCATCTGCAGATGCATCTCATGTCTGCCTACATTTGAGATATTGGCATGGCATTTGGCTGTGCAGTTGTTCCAGTCGGGCCTGGCCTTGATATGAGGATTGTGGCACTCATAGCAGTGAAACTGCATGGCTGCATTGGCAGATATCTTCAGTTTGACAGCCTTCTGTATCATTTCCATTGACGGCTGAAAATGCTTGACGTCAATGGTATTGTCAGCAATAAGCTCCTGCCTGACCGCCTCACTGCCGTGGCAGAAGAGGCATTTTTTTCTGCCTGGCTTGAGATCTGAAGTCCTGTCTGTGTGGCAGTTGAAACAGGGCAGTGTTCCCATAGGCAGACAGGCTTCTGCGTCCCCGGCATCTCCTTCGGCCATGGCTGCGCCATGAGGCTTCATTTCCTTGTTCAGATGACAGGTAATGCAGTACCGTTCTTCCATGGTGAACTTATGCGTTTTATACCCGTGACACTTGGTGCACTCAATCTTCTCTGTAAAGACATGTTTTGCGTGATAGCGCGACCTGCCGATATCAGGCGCATTGGGATACTTATCATCCCGGTCCCAGTGGCATCTCAGACAGAGAATACGAGGAACAATGACCTTGCCGTGCCTCGGCTCCACAGACCGCTGGCCCAGAAAGGCAAAACGGTACATCTGAATGATCTGGTCTTTTTTTGACGAATGATGGCATTCATGGCAGTTGATATCTGCATGCTCGCTTCTTGCCCATTCCTTGTTCGCCTCATCATGCACATGGCAGGCAAAGCAGGCATTGGGGTCATGCTCGAAATAATGATTGACCCTGTATGCGGCATAAAGCATGGCAGCGGAAAAGAGGAGGGAAAAGACAATGATGATAATGCGCGCTCTTGTGGAGATGCCCTGGCTGAACCATAGAGCGGCCCTTTTAAACAGACTGACTGGACTGAACATCGGCAAATACCTCCCCAACGACCTGAAGCGCCCTTCTTATATTTATTGACCGCTGCTGCACGTTATTGTCAAGCGTGCAGCGTCTGACAGCCCGGCAGCATCTTGTTATATTTTTTTAAGGCTGCTATATGCTGCTTTTACTGTTGTTTCTATATCTTTTTCTGAATGTGCAAGTGACATAAACCCTGCCTCGAACTGAGATGGAGCCAGATTTACTCCCTGCTCAAGCATCTGGGCGAAGAACTGCGAAAATCTCTGCGCATCCGCCTTCTTTGCCGTAGCATAGTCTGTCACTTCAACGTCCGTAAAATAGGTACAGAACATGCTGCCTGCACGGTAAAAACGGGTCGGCACGCCTGCTTTTTTTGCAGCATCTTTCAGACCTTTTTCGAGCATTGCGGACTTCTCTTCAAGCTTTTTATAGACCCCGGGTTTTGATAGCTCCTTAAGAGTCTCGATGCCTGCAGCCATTGCAAGAGGATTGCCCGAGAGCGTGCCTGCCTGATAGACCGGACCTGCAGGAGATATCATATCCATAATCTCTTTTCTGCCGCCATACGCGCCGACAGGAAGGCCTCCGCCGATCACCTTGCCGAGGCAGGTCATGTCAGGCTTTATGCCATAATGAGCCTGGGCGCCGCCCAGGGCCACCCTGAATCCTGTCATAACCTCGTCGAAGATCAGCAAAATATTTTCTTTCTTAGTGACTGTTCGCAGGGCTTCAAGAAAGCCCTGATTCGGCAGTACACAGCCTATGTTGCCCACAACAGGCTCTACGATCACGCAGGCAATGTTTTTGCCTTCTTTCGCGACAAGGCTTTTGAAGGCAGATATATCATTATAGGGAAGGGTGAGTGTATTGCGCGCATAGGATTTCGGCACTCCAGGGCTGTCAGGCAGTCCGAAGGTGGCTGCGCCGGAGCCAGCCTTGACGAGCAGTCCGTCAGCATGGCCATGGTAGCAGCCTTCAAACTTGATTATCTTGTCCCGCCCTGTGAAACCCCTTGCTGCCCTGATGGCAGACATGGTCGCCTCAGTGCCGGAATTAACCATGCGGAGCCTGTCCATAGAGGGATATATCCTGAGCACGAGTTCTGCAAGTTCCACCTCAAGAGGAGTTGGTGCGCCGTAGCTTGTGCCCTGTTGAGCCGCCTTTTTGAGAGCCTTCACAACCTGCGGGAAGGCATGACCCAGGATCATGGGCCCCCAGGAAAGCACATAATCTATGTACGCGTTGCCGTCAACGTCATAGATGCGGCAGCCCTTTGCCTTCTTGATGAACAGCGGGTTGCCGCCAACAGCCTTGAAAGCCCGCACAGGGCTGTTTACGCCGCCTGGAATGAGAGATGAGGCCTTTCTAAACAATTGCCTTGAAATAGTATGATTTTTCATAACCCATAAATCTATCACAAAAAAAGTTGCTGTGTCAAAAATCCAGAGCATATTTGTCACTGCTTATGCTATAACATAGGCACTTTAATTATGGAGGCTTTATGGCGATCAGAGGAGTTGCAGTAATATTTTGCGTTGCACTGGCATTGGTATCCTGTTCGAAGAAGGATGCTGAGGTAAAAGGCCCCTATCTTGCAAAGATTGACAATACAGCGGTGACACGGGCTGATTTTGATCGTGAGTTCCAGGCCCTGCCCGATTATGCCCAGCAGATGTTTGCTGACGAGGCCGGAAAAGAGAAGTTCCTCAACGAGATTATCAATAAAGAGCTTCTTTACAAGGAAGCTCTCAAAAAGGGCTATGACAAGGACAAGGAATATCTGAAGAAGGTGGAGGATTTCAAAAAGCTCTCCCTTGTGTCTGAACTCTTCGAAAAAGAGATTATGGCAAAGGCAAAGGTCTCAGACCAGGATGCAAAGGATTACTATGAAAGGAACAAGGGCGATTTTGTGGTCGCAAAGGAGATCAGGGCGAGCCATATTCTGGTAAAGACTGAGGATGAGGCTCAGAAGGCCCTCTCCCGCCTTAAGAAGGGTGAGCAGTTTGAGGCAGTTGCAAGGGCTGTTTCGATAGACACGGGATCTGCAAAAAATGGGGGCGACCTCGGTTTTTTCAAGAAGGGCCAGATGGTGCCTGAGTTTGAAAGGGCAGCCTCAGCGCTTAAACAGGGAGAGATTTCGGGTGAGCCTGTAAAGAGCCCCTTTGGCTACCATATCATCAAGGTTACAGACAAAAAGATTGGGGATGCGATCTCCTTTGACAAAGTACACGACCTGATTTTGCAGAAGCTCTCCGGCGAGAAACAGAAAGAGTCCTTTGATGCCTATCTGGCTGAGCTTAAGAAGACCTACAAGGTTGAGATCAACAGGGATGCCCTGAAGGCAGAGCCTGCAGAGTCAAAAACAGGTACAAAGGAAGCGCCTGCGCAGACTGAAGAAAAGAAGGCCCAGGACAAGAAATAGCTTGTGAATCGAATAAAGAAGAGCCGAATCCTGTAACATACCGGTTTCGGCTCTTCTTTTTATCTGCGGTTGCCCCCTTATTTAATTTATTGTAAGGCTATTATTGCTGACTGCTCATTTCCGGCTCTTCAATCCTGGTTGCTGCCTTCATGAACTCTATCCATATGGGCAATGCTGCAGAGGCGCCTGTCTCCCTGCTGCCGATAGGCGTATGGTTGTCCCTGCCTACCCAGACGCCTGCAGCGAGGTTTTCGTCAAAGCCTATGAACCATGCATCTGTGTAGTCATTGGTCGTGCCTGTCTTGCCGTACACCGGACGCTTCAGTTCTTTGGCCCGCATGCCGGTGCCTTCCTTAACCACAGCGCCCAGCAGTATCTTCAGCTCCCTGACAACGCCCTCTTCAAAAAGATGAGTATGTTTTGGAAGCATTTGATCTATCACGATCCTGTCCCTGTTTTCTATCCGCTCATAAGGGATAAGCTCCGTCATCTTCCCTGATGCAAGGGCAGCGTAAGCCTGGGTCATTTCAAGCAGCGTCACGTCTGAGGCGCCAAGGGCAAGGGGCATATAAGGCTGAAGCTCGCTCCTGATGCCGAGGTCCTGGGCAGTCTTAATGACATTTTCGAGTCCGACCCGGCCGGCGAGCCTCACCGTGGCAGTGTTTAATGAGAGGGCAAGGGCCTTCCTGAGCGTGACAGTGCCGTGATGTTTATTGTCATAGTTCTTTGGCGTCCAGACCTGTCCAGGCCTGCTGCCCTTAAACGATATCGGCGCATCATTGATAGTGTCCTCTGCTGTCATGCCGTCTTTGACGGCAGCCAGATAAACAAAGGGCTTGAAGGCCGAGCCCGGCTGCCGCAGGGCCTGGGTTGCCCGGTTGAACTGGTTTTTCCAGAAATCTAAGCCACCGACCATTGCCTTGATATGGCCTGTGCGGAGGTCTATCGCAACGAGCGAGGCCTGTATGCCCGAGCCGCGCCTTTTTTCTACTGCCCTGACGCCGTTTGCGAGCGCCTCTTCTGCAGCATGCTGCATCCCGAGGTCTATGGTTGAATGGATCTTGTACCCCGAGGTATAGAGCTGATTGCCGTATTTCTTTTCGAGCTGCTGCCTGAGGAGTTCAATAAAATAGGGCGCTTCATATTTCCTGTAGCGCGGTGTTTCGGGCAGCGGTTCTTCCAAGGCTTCTTCGTATTGCTCCTGATTGATAAACCTGAGCTGAAGCATCTGCCTCAGCACAAGGGCGCGCCGCTTTTCTGCCTTTTCCCGGTTTCTGAAAGGGGAGTACTGTGAAGGCGCCTTCGGCAGTGAGGCCATGAGAGCCGCCTCAGCCAGGGTAAGGTCTCTTGCGGATTTTCCAAAATAGGTCTGACTCGCCGCCTCGATCCCGTAGGCCCTTGCGCCGAAATAGGCCTGGTTGAGATAGAGGCCGAGGATCTCATCCTTTGTATAGCGTTTTTCGATCTGTATAGAGAGGGCTGCCTCCCTGATCTTGCGCTTTATTGACTTTGCAGGCTTCAGAAAGAGCATCTTTGCAAGCTGCTGGGTGATGGTGCTTCCGCCCTGCACCATTGCCCCGGCCCTGATGTCGTGGATGAGCGCGCGGCCTATGCCTATGAAATCAACGCCAGGATGGCCGTAGAAGCGGACGTCTTCGATAGAAATAATGGCCTTCTTTACATGAGAGGGGATTTCATAGTGAGGGATGAAGGTCCTGCGTTCCACATAAAACTCGGCAAGCACCTGACCGTCGCTTGAGTAGACCCTTGAGGATTCAACAGGCACATATTCCTCTATCGCGTTGACTCTCGGAAGGTCAGAGAGCGTCCAGTACAGAAAGCCCCCTCCAATGCCGGCAAGCGCGGCGAGCACCAGGAACAGGAGGACAGGCCCCCTGTATCGGGCCCTCTTCTCTGCCTGCCGAATATCCTGATCAAGACCGGACATGGTCTATTATACAGGATGCAAACAGGGTTATTTATAATAGCCGGCTTCTTAGCAGAGGCTCAGGCAGCAGGTTTTTACTCCTGAGCTCCTGCCCAGATGCAAGCCGCACAATATACCCAGCACGGCTGATTATTGTATGTGATACAATTATCTTAATACATTCATTCAGGAGGGAAATATGCTCGGAGGGTCTCATTACAATGCTTTGTTGACTGGGGTTCTTGCCGCATCCTTAGTTTTTTTTGCAGGCTGTGCAAAGCCGCCTGCGCAGGAGATAGAAAGCGCTGATAAGGCCGTTGCAGAGGCAAAACTCAAGGAAGCAGACCTGTATGTGCAGGACATTTTTGCCAAAGCTGAGGAGACATTGAAAAGGGCAAAAAGTCATGTTGATGAGAAGAAATACAGGGAAGCAAAGGCCCTGGCAGAAGAGGCGCTCAGTATCGCTCAACAGGCAACAGCCCTGATAGAGTCCAAAAAAGAAGAGATGAAGGCCGACGCCCTGCAGCGTATTACAGATGTTCAGAAGTCATTGGGAGAGCTTAAGTCTTCGGTTTTGGAGGCATTTAAAAAGAGAAAACAGATTGATCGTGAAAAGATACAGGGCGCGATAGGAGGATGGGAAATTGATATGGTTTCTGTTCAGGAGCAGATGGAGGCCGGAAAGATCAGGCAGGCATATGATCTGCTCTTATCAATGCAGGAGCAGATAAGGGCTCAGCAGGAAGAGATGGAAGTTTCAGCGCAGACAGAGGCAAAAAAGAAATGAGGCAGAAGAATATGAGCGTGTGGAAAGAGGCAGAGAGCATAAGGGGTCTTGAGGAAAAGATAACAGAATTTGAGGAAAAGGCAGACAGGCAATAGGCTTTACTCTGAAACCGGCACTGCCGGCTGCTGCGTGACAACAAGGCGGAATTGAACAGAAAGGAGGAGATCTTATTTAGTAAACGTTAAAGGTGATGTTGTATGAATGCTGATCATATGTTTCAGCCTGAGGGGGATGTCACAGCGTTTTACCATACTCAAAAAAGGAGATTATAACAATGCTTAAGAAGATATTATTGACATGCGCGCTTGCAGTATTTGCTGTCGGTTGCGCGACTCTTCCCCAGACAACAAGGACCGGTGATATTCATGACATAAAGATAGAAGAAGCACTCTCGAATGTGAACCTGAATGTTAAAATAGGCGACGAGATCCGCTGGGTCAACTACAGATATAGATTATGTCAGTATAGAATTTACTCCTGAAACAGTGCATTCCTTTGCCTGTCAGTCCGGCTTTGCTGATGTATTTGGCAGGCCCAAGGCATCTGTGACCCTCCGAAAGGGCGAGGCGGCCAGCCTCTGTTTTTTGCAGAACGGCATGTATAAGTACAATGCCCGCATGGCGGCTTCAGTGCCGGGCGGAGAGATCATTGTCCCTGCTGTGATTAATGTTGGATCAAGTAAGTAGCAGTATAGGTCAAGAAAGGAGCAATGTTGTTGTCAGCGCCTGTTATTGGATGTGCTGATTCGTCGAACGTCAGGTAAACAGGCTCTGGCAATACAGGCCTCAGACATAGTGCTATGCTGATAAGAAGACAGTTGCATACAGATAAGGACTGTATATTCGATGGATGAGTTAATCAAATACTGGCTTATGGACCCAGTTGTCGGGAAATTTGTTGCTGCCTTTATAGGCATTCTGATAATAGCAATGCTTGTGCGTTTTGTCAGAAGATACCTCTTCCGCTTTATCAAGGATTCTGACAACAGGTACCGTGCACGCAAATTTGTTACATTCATTGGATACATTATAGGCCTTATTGTGCTCGGAATCATATTCAGCGATAAACTGGGCGGCCTCACAGTTGTACTGGGCGTTGCAGGGGCGGGCATTGCCTTTGCCCTTCAGGAGGTGATTGCCAGTGTGGCAGGATGGCTCGCTGTCTCTGCAGGCAACTTTTACAAGACCGGAGACCGCTACAGCTGGGCGGCATAATGGGTGACGTGATAGATATAGGCATTCTCAGGACTACCCTGATGGAATGCGGACAGTGGGTATGTGGCGCATGTACTGTCAATCAACAATGATCACCTGCATATCCATCACATTTGTTCCGGTAGGGCCGGTCTTGATGAGACTCTCTATTTGGCTGAAGAAGTTATACGAGTCGTTATTGTTAAGATAAACTGAAGGGTCAAGCCCCTTTTCCCTTGCCTTCCTGATTGTCTGGCCGTCTACGATCGCCCCTGTTGCGTCAGTCGGGCCGTCTGTGCCGTCCGTGCCTGCAGAGACAAAGGTGATGCCGTCAATCCCCTCTATCTCGATGGCAAAGGCCAAAGCAAGCTCCATATTTCTTCCGCCAAGCCCGCTGCCTGTTACCGTGACCGTGGTCTCGCCGCCGGAGATCATGCAGAAGGACTGCCTGCGCTGCGGCTTGTTCCTGAGTTCGGCTGCCCTATGCGCAAGCCATCTGCCGACCTCCCGCGCCTCCCCTTTTATCTCTGATGATATGATTTCTGCCTCAAGGCCAAGAGATTCAGCCCTTTCCTTTGCAGCCTCAAGGGCCTTTGTATTATTGCCTATGATTATGTTGTCTATGCCGTCAAAGACGAGACTCCCTGCCTTGGGTGTTTCAGGAACAAGACCTGCTGCTCCTTTCTGCAGGAGATCCATCACGGAAAAGGGTGTCCTGTTCTTCAGTGCATATTTATCAATTACGTTTAAGGCATCCTGATATGTAGTGCCATCAGGTGAAGTAGGGCCGGATGCGATCACATCCAGCCTGTCGCCGATAACGTCAGAGATGATCAGTGAAATAATCCTTGCCGGATATGCCGCCTCTGCAAGTCTCCCGCCCTTGACTGCAGAGATATGTTTTCTTACGGTGTTGAGTTCATTGATATCAGCGCCTGCCCTAAGGAGAAGACCGGTAACCTCCTGTTTGTCTTTGAGCGAAATCTGCTCATAGGGCGAAATAAGAAGTGCTGAACCTCCTCCTGATATAAGACAGACCACGAGGGTCTTTTCATCGGCAGTTGCCAGAAGGTTCATAACCTGTTGGGTAGCCATAAGCCCGTTTTCGTCAGGCACAGGATGGCCTGCCTCAAAGATCCTTACTCGTGAGGCACTGCCTCTTGCGGCATCCCTGCCGACCACAGTATGCCCGTATTTTGTTATCACGATCCCTGCATCAACCATATCTGCAATCTGATCTTCAAGAGCCAGCAGCATATGACATGAAGCCTTTCCAAATCCTGTCACTATCAGTCTTGATGCGCCGCTGTCGTGATATGCCGTGCGGATCTTTTCAGAATACATCCCGGCAAGTTCATAGGGATCAACAGTCTTCAGCGCATGAGAAAATATATCCATCATATCTTTTTTGTGGTATTTTGTATTCATGGTTTCTCCTGAGGGCATTTTAGCAGAAGTGTTGCATAATGTCTACAAATAAATTATAATGTAGCCACATTGAATCATTATTGTCGCCCAGGGGGTTATTATGAATACGGTTGGAATCAGGGAGCTGAAGGCCAAGCTGAGCAGTTATATCGAGAGGGCCAGAAACGGGGAGCAGATCGTGGTCACAGACCACGGACATGAAGTTGCGGTTATACAGGCAGTGTCTGCAGAACGCCAGGCAATTATGTCCCTGATAAAGGAGGGGTGGGCGCAGTGGTCCGGGGGAAAACCGGGGGGCTTGACAGGAATAAAGGTGAAGGGAAAGCCGGTTTCCGACACCATACTTGAGGAAAGGCGATGATCCTGTATTTAGGAACAAGCAGTCTTATAAAACTGTATGTCGAGGAGCCTGATTCCGGCAATATCAGGCGGTGGGCAGATGAGGCCGAGATCCTGGCAACATGCAGGGTTGCGTACACAGAGGCAATAGCAGCCATTGACCTGAGGCACAAGGAGGGAGATCTTTCGACAAAGGACTATAACCATATCTGTGAGTCATTAAGCAGCGACTGGAAGGCTTTTGCAGTGGTGGATTTTGACGATCTTGATGCAGGCAGTCTCGTAAAGAAACATGGGCTGAACCGGATGGATGCCATCCATCTTTCAGCCGCAATAAGGGTCTGCAAGTCCGGCAGGAAGGTTGATGTGGTATTTTCGTCTGTCAGTGAACCTCTTTGCAGGGCTGCTGCCCTGGAGGGTTTGAGGGTATTGCCACTACTATAGAAAAGGGGGATCAGAAATGTCCGATTTTTATCAAACCGGAGTAGTAGCGACCTTTCATCTCATCGCCTTGGAAGGCTGAATATGGAAAAGATCGAGGCAGAGCTTTCATGGTACGCGCAGGAGCGGCCTATAGCGCTTGTGCTGCCGTCGCTCTACAGCGAACTGCAGGGCGATGCGCTTACAGGGATCGTGAAAGAGCTTCAGGGGGCAAGCTACGTTCGGGAGATAGTTGTAACCCTTGGCCCTGCAACAGAAGAGGAATTCAGGCATGCCAGGCAGTTTTTCTCCGGACTCCCGCAGAAGACGAGCATCATCTGGAATTCCGGCCCAAGGCTGAGTGAAATCTATAGCATGATCCAGGCAGAAGGCCTGCCTATCGGCGAGGCAGGCAAAGGCAGGTCAGCATGGATGGCATACGGCTATGTCCTATCAAAGCAGGAGTTTCAGGCAATAGCGCTTCATGACTGTGATATTGTCACATACGGCAGGGATATGCTTGCGCGGCTCTGTTATCCTGTTGTAAGTCCGAGCCTTGACTATGATTTCTGCAAAGGCTTTTACAGCCGAGTCACAGACAGGCTGCATGGCAGGGCCACGCGGCTGCTTGTTACTCCTCTCATACGGTCGCTCCATAAGATTACAGGGTATCATCCGCTGCTTGCGTTTTTCGACAGCTTCAGATATCCGCTGGCCGGGGAGTTTTCGATGGACGTGGATATGGCGCGGATCAATAAAATCCCAGGCGATTGGGGGCTTGAGGTCGGCGTGCTTGCTGAAGTTTACCGCAACACCTCCCTCCGCAGGGTCTGCCAGGTGGACATCGCTGACAACTATGAGCATAAGCATCAGGTCCTGTCGGAAGAAGACGCCTCAAAGGGGCTGCACAAGATGTGCGTAGATATCAGCAAATCCATCTTCAGGACGCTTGCGTCAGAGGGGATCGTATTCAGCGCCGGGTTTTTCAAGACACTTGTTGCAACATATGTCAGGACTGCACAGGATATGCTTAAGCGGTATGAAGATGATGCTGCAATAAACGGTCACTATTTTGACAGGCATCAGGAGAGTCTTGCTGTGGATACGTTTACCAACGGGATAAGGAAGGCTTCAGATATAATCACTGAAGATCCGCTGGGTGTGCCCCTGATTTCGAGCTGGGACAGGGTAACCTCTGCAATACCTGATATCCTGGTCAAGATCAAAAAGGCTGTGGAGGAGGACAACAAGTAGTGTATGAACAGGTATTGAGATTGATGAGCCTGTGAATGACTGCTAAAGGCATTGCAGCACGCAGCCTTAACTGTTTGCGTAACCCGCATATAGGAGGAGACGATGAAAAAATGGGAAGATGTTAAGAAGGACCTGCAAAATGAGATCAAGGCTGGGGTAAAAATGGTCAAGGAAGGGGCTGCTGTTGTAAAGAAGAAGGCAGGACAGCTTACGGATGAGGGCAAAAGGCAGTATAAAATATATGACCTCAGGAGCAGGGTTAATGAGTGGACAGCAGAACTGGGCGCAAAGGTTTATGAATTAAGCTCAAAGGTCGGCAATCCTATGACGGATACGACCGTAAGGCTGATTATTACCCGCATAAGAAAGCTCGAAGCCCAGATAACGAAGCTTGAAGCCAAACCAAAAAGTGCGTCCGGCAAAACTCCTGTCAGGAAGACCGCTGCAAAAACGAGAAAAGGCGGTGCAACCGGCAGGAAAACGGAGAGGCAGTCATGAAGATTGCGATAGTGGTGGTACTGTTGGTCGCCTTTTTTGCCGGCGCAGGCTATTATGGCCTGCCTGTTGTGGTACAGAAAGAGACCGGCAGTCTTAAGGCCGATATGGAAGAGATAAAGCAGAAACTCCAAAAAGCAGAGGAATTTATCAGGAATGAGCAGGAAGAAAGAAAGGCCGGACAGTTGCGGCCTGATGCAGAAGCGCAGAAGATCATAAAGACCGTGAATGCGCTGTCAGCAAGGGCTGCAACTTTTGAGGCATCCCTTGGCAATGTGACTGCCTCTGCGATCGCTTCAATAAAGGAGCAGAAGGCAGCGGCAGAAGAGGCTTTAAGAAAACAGGCAGAAGCCTTTGAGAACCTGGCCAGGAAGACAGAGTCAAGCGTACAGAAGATCAGGCTTGACGCTGCGATAGCCAATATCCGGGGGCATATTGCAAAGGCCCGAACAGACCTCCTGTCGAAAATATCGCCACTGCAAAGACTGAGCTTGAACTGATTGCAGGCATTCTTGAAGCCTTAAGGAGTTCTGTTTCGGAGGAGGGCAAAAAAGCCATAGAAGAACTCGAAGCGATCCTCAGGAAGGCCCGCACTGAGATAGATGCTGATCTGCCGTCAGCCATCAACAGGGTTGACCGCCTGTGGCACGAAATGAGCAAACTGTTAAGGAAAAGCTGAGTGAGGAAGAAAAGCATATGATCGTGCTATTGCTTGTAATTGTTGCACTGGTGACCATATTTTCTGTGCAGAACGCCTCTCCTGTGGCGGTATCTTTGTTGTTTTGGAGATTTGAGGCATCTCTGGCCATAGTAATATTCCTGTCTGTCCTGACCGGCATTGTTATGGCTGCGCTGTTTTCTTTTTCCAATAAGCTCAGACATCCCGAAAATAAACAGAAGAAGCCTGAGACGGAGACGGCTTCTTCTGCAGATCAGTAAGGCGCTTATGAGGAACTGATGGTGATTGGTGCACAGACAATAAGAGTATCTGTAATCCTGCTTCTTTCCTTAATTCCTGTCGGCTGTGAAAGGCCGCCGACCGATACGATTATAAGGGCTGAGCGGCTTGTCGAAGAAGCAAAAAAGAACGAAGCGCAGCAGTACGCCAATGAGGTCTTTCTTCATGCCCTTGAGTCGCTGAGGCAGGCCAGGGAAAGTGTTTCGGTCAGAGATTACAGGAAGGCGGACAAGGCAGCCAGGGAGGCCTTGCTGCTTGCTGAGGAGGCTGCTGTCCTTGCAAGGGCAGAAAAAAACAGATTGAGGGCAGAGTCAGAGCAGAGGGTATTGCAGATCAAGGGCATGCTTGATGAAATGCAGGCTTATGCCGAAAGGCCGGAAAGCAGGCGGTGGCCTAAACGGCAAAAGAAACTGCGCATGAAGATAAAAGAGTATCGGTCGGATCTGTCTGCTGCGGAAGATATGCTGCAGAGACAGCAGGTGATGCAGGCAGACAGTGAACTTAGGAGTCTCGGCGAGGTGGTTTCAAAGATGCAGGAGAGCCGCGAGCGGGAGAGGAATCCTGAAGAGGGTAGATGGAAGTAGCCCTTGTATTTGTGATAGCAGGCTCGATAATATTGACCGGGTTTCTTGGCTCGCTTTCGTTTGAAAGGACGAGGATCCCTGATGTTCTGCTGCTGCTTGGGATAGGCATTATCCTTGGCCCTGTTTTGAAGGTCTTTGAACCCTCTACCCTGTCTCATTTTGCCGAGTATTTCGGTCTTTTTGCCCTTATGATAATCCTTTTTGAAGGCGGCATGGATATAGACATTGATAAACTTATAAAGGAATTGGGTGTGGCAGTTATGCTTGTTATGCTGTCGTTTGCCATATCTGTCCTGTCTGTCGCAGGATTTCTGTATTATCTGCAGGGATGGGATGCGGTAAGAAGCCTGCTGATGGGAACCATACTGGGCTGCACGAGCGCTGCTATCATTATCCCTCTTATCAGCAGGATGTCCCTGACAGATGAAAGCAAGACCCTCTTGTCGGTTGAGTCGGCCTTAAGCGATGTTCTTGCTGTTGTCTTTACCATCTCCCTGATAGAGTTTGTGAAGCTCGAAAGCATTGGGATCAGGACGCCGTTTCGGGCAGTGGCGAGTTCCTTTTCGATTGCGATTGTCTCCGGCATAATTGCAGGCTTTGTCTGGCTGAAGGTGCTGGATCTCTTCAGTGGCCGCAAATATTCCTACATGACCACACTTGCGGCCATACTTATCGTTTTCGGTATCGTTGACTTTTTCGGCGGTAGCGGACCTATAGCAGTATTGATCTTCGGCATTATTATGGGCAACAGCAATGAGTTTGGTAAATTCTTCAGGCTCAAGAGCTGTATTTTACTGGATGACACGATAAAATTCCTTCACGGCGAGATAACCTTCTTTACGCGAACATTCTTTTTTGTCTATATGGGAATGATGATCACCTTTAATTTTATGAACCTTCAATTTCTGGCGTTGTCTGTTTCTTTGGTGCTGATTATTATCCTTGCCCGGTATGCAAGCGTTGCTGCAATAGGCTCTCTATTTCATGAAAAGAAAGGGGAGCGTTTTGTTATCATGTCCATGATGCCGCGCGGGCTTGCCTCCGCTGTGCTTGCAACCATGCCGGTTGCCGCAAATATAAAGGGCACTGAGGCATTTGTTGAATATACCTTTGCAGTGATTGTGATGACAAATGTATTGATGACCATAGGCGTTTTTATAACTGAGAGGGTCAGGGAGCCTGTGAAGGCATAAGCGGGTTACAACTGAAGCTGTCAGCGCTTGATTAGCGAAAAATAAAGGCAGGGGAGGCGGTTAATGAGAAAAATTGCTGTGGCTGCGGTATGTCTGCTGACTATATTCGTTGTAGTGCGAAGCAATCTGGACATTCAGAACAGAAAGGCGGGGCAGGACAGCAAACAGGCGACTGCCTCAAAAAACATCACCAATACCATCGAAAAAGGCGAGAGCCTCTTTGATATCTTCAAAAAACACGGGCTCGACATCGCCGAACTCTTCAGCATGCGCGAGGCCTCAGCCGGAATACACAGACTCAGAGACCTTTCTCCTGGCCAGCCTTACAGAATTACAGTAGATGAAAGCAGCCGTGTTACAGACTTCCAGTACTGGATAAACGATGATGCCATCCTGAATATTACGAGAACCGGTTCAGGTTATGTCGCAAAAAAGACAGAGGTGGCATATGAAAAGCGTATGCTCCATATCGGCAGCAAAATTCAGGATAACCTTGTGTCTTCAATCGGCGAGGGCAGGGAGAACCTGCTGCTTGCGCTTCAGATGTCGGACATCTTTGCCTGGGATATAGATTTCACATCCGACATCAGAAACAACGATACCTTCAAGGTTGTTGTCGAGGGGCTCTATCTTGACGGACAGTTCAGGAAATACGGAAACATCCTGTCGGCAGAATTTGCAAACAACGGAAAGGAGTTTGCTGCATACAGGTTTGATGTTGAAGGCAGTCCGGATTATTACGATGAAAACGGGGACGCCCTGAAGAAGGCCTTTCTGAAGGCGCCCCTTAATTTCAGGAGGATCAGCTCCAGCTTTTCCCGTGGCCGTTTTCACCCGATCCTCAAGATAAACAGACCGCATCACGGGATAGACTATGCAGCTCCTTCAGGCACGCCGGTCTCTGCAGTAGGCGACGGAATCGTGACATTTGCCGGACATCGCGGACAGTATGGGAAACTTGTTGTTATAAAGCATCCCAACGGATATCAGACCTATTATGGACATCTCTTGCGTTTTGGCAAGAAGATCGGAAAGGGCAGGCAGGTGAAGCAGGGAGAGGTGATCGGGATGGTGGGCGCTACAGGTCTTGCTACAGGCCCCCATCTTCATTACGAGGTGCGGGTCAATAACAGACCGATCAACCCGGCGCGTATTGTACAGACAAGGGCTGCCTCAGTGCCGAAGGGCCTCATGGCCGACTTCAGGCAGCGGCGAAGCGAACTGGACAGGAGTCTGGCCTCAATTCAGCCCGGCCGGATGGCGGATTCAGGAGAGGCGATCCGCATACGGCCAGGCTCATAACCATGAAAGGATACCGGAGATGCGTCTGAGCATAGAACTCCTTATTGTTCCAGGGGCTATAGCCCTTGGCGCCATGATTGCCCTTGTCCTTATCAGGTCAGTGGCGTTCAGGATTCTGCATCGCTGGGCAGAGCGGACAGATACGAGGCTGGATGATATCATTGTCAGGTCGTTCAGGCTGCCTTCGCTGTACTGGTGCGTGGCAATCGGACTTTATACAGGCATCTATTTTTCAGACCTTCCTGAAAAATATGTCTTTTATCTGACCAGAACCATTCATATCATAATCATCCTTTCGATCACGATTGCAAGCGCTACCCTTGCAGGCAAGATATTCAGAAACTACATTCAGCAGTCGAACCTGCCTTTGCCTACAACCGGCCTTGCCTTTGGGATTGTCAAAGGCACGATACTGATAATAGGTTTTCTGATCATACTGGGCATCCTCGGAATCTCGATAACGCCGATCATTACGGCGCTCGGTGTGGGCGGCCTTGCTGTGGCCCTTGCGCTTCAGGACACCCTTGCCAACCTCTTTGCCGGCATCCATATACTTGTAGAGAAATCAATCAGGGTAGGGGACTTCATAAAGCTCGAAAGCGGCCAGGAAGGGTATGTAGAGGACATCACCTGGAGGACGACCAGGATACGTATGCTTCCCAATAATATGGTTGTGATCCCCAACAGCAAGCTGTCACAGAGTGTTGTGACCAACTATTACCTGCCTGAGCAGAGGATGTCCTTATTGATACCTGTAGGAGTCAGTTACAGTGAAGACCCTGACCGGATAGAAAGGATTCTGCTTGAAGAGGCAAAAGGTGCCGTAGGAGAGATACCAGGACTGCTTGGCGAGCCGGAACCCTTTGTTCGTTTCATACCCGGATTCGGAGACAGCTCTCTTGACTTCACGCTCATCTGCCAGGTGAAGGAGTTTACAGACCAGTATCCTGTCCAGCATGAACTGAGGAAGCGCATATTCAGGAGATTCCGGAAGGAGGGCATCGAGATTCCCTTCCCGCACCGCACAGTATATCTCAGGGAGGAGAAACAATGGCAAAAGAACGGCTCGTGAAGTATTTCGAGTTCCGCCAGTATGCGAGCGTTCTTAAGTCAACCGGCAGGAAGGCCGGGACGCTTCAGCAGCTGCGGGATATCATAGTTGACGTCAGTGATGATGCGATCTTCCATCACATGTACCAGTATTTCCTCAAGGGCCATGTCCTGCAGTACACCAACGACTTTGCACACTGGGCAGGGGAAAGCCTTGAGGAGCGCTTACTGTCTGAGCATCTGTCGAATATAGATCCTTATGGCTTCAGGCAGATTGCAGAGTTGAGGGCAGAGCTTTTGCGGGTGATTGACGAGTATATGGAGGCATTGCCACTGCCTCGTGAGGCTATGGCAGGCGACGAGTTCTGCTTTAACCAGACGCTGACGCTGGTCTTTCCGGTCGGCATGCGTGTCCAGAACCTGGCCGAGTTTCTGCTTGCGATCAAATACGCCGATCCTGGCAGCATTTACTATCACTTCTATGAGGCACGCACCCGTCTTGGCAGCGGCATTGACGATTTCTCGGCGTGGATAGCAGACTCGCTCGAAAATGAGGATCTGGCCGGACGTATCAATGCCATAGACCCCTTCATGCATATGATCGAGGGCATCAGGGAGCATATCATCGAGGTGGTTGAGCAGGAACTGAGGCAGCAGATGGAGGCGCTGTCATGATAGATCGCTACAACGGCATTGCGCCGCGCGGAGACCTGTTGTTATTGCAGAAGCTTGGGGAGAAACTGGCAGGACGATCTTTCCTGCATGTCAACTCAACACGGCAGGGAGGAGGTGTTGCAGAGATCCTTCAGCGTATGCTGCCTATCCTGCAGGCATTGGGCATCGAGACGCGGTGGGAGGTTATTGAGGGAGATGACAGGTTTTTTGATATTACAAAAAAAATTCATAACGCCATGCAGGGCGACCCTGAACAGTTCAGCAATGAGATGTGGGATCATCACAGGGAGGTAAACCGCATCAATGCGCAAAAGCTCGACCTCGAAGCAGACGCGGTGCTCATACACGATCCGCAGCCTGCGCCGCTGATAGAATACCGTAAGACCGGAAGATGGATATGGCGATGTCATATTGACGTTTCAAACCCTCTGCCGGCAGTGGCGCAACAGCTGAATCAGTATTGTGCCTCATATGCCGCGGTATTTTCTGTCTCGAAATTTGCCCAGGCCCTCGGCATAGACGAATTCATCATACCACCCTCCATTGATAGGTGGAGCAACAGGCGGAATACCGCTTCAGATCGTGCACGGGATCACAGGCTTTCTGGTTCACTCCCCGGAGGGCGCTGCCTTCAGGATGCGCCAGTTCCTGAACAATCCTGATATGGCAAGGCGGATGGGAGAGAAGGGCCGGGAGCTTGTGAGGAACAATTTCCTTATCACGCGTCAGGCCAGGGATTATCTTTCTGTCTGGTACTGCCTCGAAAACAGGTGTAGGGGTGCTGGTCGGCATTGCAACAACAGTCTTTCTCAAGATACTGAACTATGGCATCAGCTATGCTGCAGGTGTGAAATACTACGTTTTGCTGCCTGCAGCGCTGTTTCTGAGCGCACTGATCACGAAGTACCTCGCCCCTGATGCCAAAGGACATGGAACCGAAAAGGTGATAGAGGCGATCCACAAAAAAGCAGGCAGGATTAATCCCCTTGTGGTTCCGGTAAAACTGATTGCAACAGTCATCACAATTGCCTGCGGGGGATCGGCAGGCAAGGAAGGTCCCTGCGCACAGATCGGCGCAGGCGTCACATCCCCAGCTTTCTTATGACCGGCCACAGGAGCATCTACCCAAGCCAGGTCTTATCCATGGTGAAATCCTCATCGCTTCATGTTGAGACAGGAAAGGAGATGCGGGACACACATGACGTCAGCTTCGAGCCGCGAGACATGAGCATTGCTGGCAACATTGCAAAGGGAATCAAGACGGCTAAGAAAAGAAAGAGATAAAAAAAGGCGGAGAAATCGGCCAGGAATAATGTGATAGACTTATATGACGACATGCGCCTTCTGTTGTGTTCAATATGATTGGCAGGGTTAAGATTACCATCTTTATGGAGATGATTGATGCAGCCTGAAAAAGAGGGTTATGATGAGCTGGTTCTGAGGCTTGCCGGTCTGTACGGCATAGCGCCTGAGTACTATGACATAACAGGCGTAAGGCGTCTGACATCGGCAGATACTGCAAGGGCTGTGCTGAGGACTATGCAGGCAGATGTTGATACTGAAGATGCGCTCAGGCAGGAGATACAGCGGAAAGGCTCTCAACCCTGGGAGGACCTTGTACTGCCGGTAATGGTCATCTCAGAGACTGATCAGCCCTGCTCCATTGCCGTATATATCCCGCTTGGCAGCAGGGAATTGTTGGACATTCTGCTTTACTGGTCTGTGACTGATGAGTCGGGCTTACAGGAGTCCTTTTCCCTCTCCGGCGAGGATATTGCCATAGAGGAAGAAAGATCGCTTCATGGCGTCAGGCATCTTAAAGTCCTGCTTGCAGATGGTCTGAGGCGGAATATCGGCTATTACAGCGTAAGGATTACCTGCGAACTTGGTTCAGGGGATGCCTCTGACAGGGTCATACATGAAAAGGGCATGCGTCTGGTCATTACCCCTGATTCCTGCTACATACCTGATTCCCTCAGAAAGAGGCAGGCCAGGGGGCTGTCAATTAATCTCTATGCAGTCAGATCAGACGATAACTGGGGGATCGGCGACCTCGGGGATCTTAAGGATATTGCTGCCTTGGTCGGAAAGGCCGGGGGTGAATTTGTAGGCATAAACCCTCTTCATGCGATCCCCAACACAATGCCTTACGGCATCAGCCCGTACTCTCCGATAAGCCGTCTCTTCAGAAACCCGGTTTATCTCTATATCAAAGGCATACCTGAGGTAACAGCTTCTCAGGAGGCCATGGAAATGCTGGGATCATCTCAGTTTCAGAAGGAGCTTGAGGTCCTGAGGAATGCTGATTACATAGATTACGAGCGGATTGCCGCGCTTAAGCGGTCTGTTCTTCTGCCTGCCTTTGAACTGTTTGCTGAGCAGCATATCAAAGGTGATACAGAAAGGGGGCGGGCTTTTAAGGCATTCCTTAAGGAGGAGGATCCCTGGATTAATTACTTTGCAGTATATTCTGTGCTGCGAGAGCATATGATCAGCGCCAATGGCGTCTATGCATGGCAGGACTGGCCGCAGGAGTATCATGATCCATCCGGGGCTATAGTTCAGGAGTTTGCCCAAACACATAAAGATGCAGTGCTGTTTCATCAATATGTGCAGTGGCTCATAGATGTGCAGCTCAGGGATGTGCAGACTGCATGCAGCGGGTCTGGACTGACTTTTGGCCTGTACAATGACCTTGCTGTCGGCTCGGTTGCAGGGGGAAGCGATACCTGGAGTTTCGGCGGCGCCCTTGCAAAGAGCGTCAATGTGGGGGCGCCCCCTGATGACTTCAGCATAAACGGCCAGGATTGGGGATTTCCGCCCATGAGCCCTGAGAGCCTCAGAGAATCAGGATATGAGCTTTTCATCCGCACCATCAGGCAGAATATGAAGCATGCAGGAGCCCTGCGTATTGACCATGCCCTCGGACTCTTCAGGATATTCTGGATCCCCTCAGGGTTCAGCCCAAAACAGGGCGCATATGTGGCCTATCCTGCTGAGGACCTCTTGCGTATTATTGCGCTGGAGAGCGTGCGCAGCAAGGTGGTTGTCGTGGCTGAAGACCTCGGGACCCTTGAGGAATCATTCAGGGAGATGCTTCAGTCCTTTGGCATGCTCTCGTACCGTCTTTTTTACTTTGAGAGGAACTATCCTGATCCTTCATTCCGTCCAGTAGAGGCGTATCCTTCAGGCGCGCTCTGCGCTGTGACAACTCATGACCTTCCGACACTCCCAGGCTTCTGGCAGGGAAAGGATATCGAGACAAAGAAGGCCCTTGGCATGTACCAAAATGATGACCAGTGGAGACATGACCTGACAATAAGGCAGAGGGACAAAGGGCTTGTCCTTGATGCCCTGCGCAGCGAGGGGCTTATCAGTGATGAAGAGAGTTCTGACAGCCCCGTGACGCCTGAGCTTTGTGAAGCAGTATATTGCTATCTGGCAAAGACGCCCTGCATGATGCTGCTTGTGAGCCTGGATGACCTGATCGGCGCCATAGATCAGCAGAACCTTCCAGGCACGGTGGATGAATACCCTAACTGGAAACAGAAAAATGGCTTATCCCTCAAACAGATAAGCGCCAGGGGCCTTCTGGTAAGCCTCTTCAGGGCAATGAATATTGCTCGAAGGAGTTGATATATTTTGGTCGGCCGTTAGCCTGATCGCAGCAGTGCCGCGCTTTCTTATGAAGCTCACCTCAGGCGAGACTATGCTGCTTGGTCAGGACGTATGGGGTGATACGGCAATGGTGATTCCGTTTGCCGAGGCAGGCGCGCGATACTATAATATATTTACCGGGGAGACGGTGACGGCCTCAGAAGCAGATGCAACAACAGTTATTCCGCTATCCCGGGTATTTAATACATTTCCGGTCGCGCTGCTTAAGCGGCTCGACCGGGACAAATAAAGTTACAGGAGGCTAAATGGCTCATCCGAAAGTTCTTGCAATGGTCCTTGCCGGTGGAAAGGGGGAGCGGCTTTTTCCGCTTACTGCATATCGTTCCAAGCCGTCTGTGCCTTTTGGCGGACGGTACAGGATCGTGGATTTTGTGCTCTCAAACCTGATCAACTCTCACATCTACTCGATCTACCTGCTTGTGCAGTACAAGTCGCAGTCGCTCATCGAGCACATACGCCAGAACTGGGTGCTGTCGCCGGTCATCAGAGACCAGTTCGTCACTGTTGTGCCGCCTCAGATGCGTATGGGGCCGGAGTGGTTTCAGGGCACTGCTGATGCAATATTTCAGAACCTGAATCTTATCAAGCAGTATGACCCGCACCTCGTCATTGTATTTGGCGCTGACCACATATACCGCATGGACATTCGCCAGATGATAGACTTTCATCTGAGAAAAGACGCGTATGTTACTGTAGCCGCAAGGCCGGTGCCGATTGCCCAGGCCTCTGCCTTCGGCGTGATCCAGACCGATGCTGAAAAACGCATTACAGGCTTTCAGGAAAAGCCGAAGAGACCGACACCGCTTGCAGACAACCCTGAACTGTCGTATGTCTCTATGGGCAATTATATATTCAGCCGGGATGTTCTGGCGGAGGCGCTTGCAAAGGCGCAGCGCAGCAAGAAGCATGACTTCGGCGCCCATGTCATCCCTGATCTTGTCGGCACCGACAGGGTCTTTGCCTATGATTTTGCAACCAATGTTGTGCCGGGCACCTTTGCGTTTGAAGAAAAGGGGTACTGGCGGGATGTAGGAACGATTGAGGCCTATTTTGACGCGCATATGGATATGCTTGAAAGGGAGCCCCAATTCGAGATGTACAATACCAAGTGGCCGATCCATCCGTCAGGCCTTACGGAACCGGCTACCAAGATTCTGCATGGCGATATCCGGAACAGCATCATTGCCGAAGGCGCACTGATACATAAGGCCAGGATCAGGAATTCCGTGATCCGAAGCGGGGTCGTTATCGAGGATGGCGTCAGTATCGAGGACTGCATCATCATGGATAATGTTGTTCTCAGAAAGGGCTGCCGCCTGAGGAGGTGCATTGTTGACAAGCTTAATGTCATCGGAGAAAAGGAGCATTTCGGGTTCGATCCTGAAACTGACCGCTTTAAATGTCATATTGACGCATCAGGGATCTCTATCATACCCAAAGGCGGCAGACGGATGCGCAAGACCAGGGAATAGGAGGCAGAGCAAGCTATGAATGGTGCAGCGCTGCAGGAAGAGATTCTGGAAAGACTCGAAGAGATACAGGAGGCAGATATGCTTGTAGGCATTCCAGGCAGGCCAGGTGATGGGTCAAACAACCGGATCTTTCCGGATGCCAGCCGGTCAGTGCACATTGATTAAGCGGATAAGTGGCGCATGAATTTTCTTGAGTCTTTAGAGATCATCTTGATTGCCTCGGCAGTCGTGGTTTTTTTACTGCACAAGCTGAGGGTGCCGTCTCTTGTCGGATTTCTCGTTGCAGGCGTGATTATAGGCCCTTATGGATCAGGGCTGATCAAGAACGTGCATGCTGTTGAGACCCTGGCCGAGATAGGCGTTATCCTTCTGCTCTTTACCATCGGCATAGAGCTTTCAATCGCAAGGCTGCTTCGGATGCGCAAGGCGGTTATTGCGGGCGGCGGCCTGCAGATGGCACTTACCATTGCAGTGAGTTTTGCTGCAGGATCTTTTGTTTTCGGCAAGATCGGCGACGCATTATTTTTCGGATTTCTTGTTGCCTTAAGCAGCACAGCAATAGTTATGAAGGTCCTTGCAGAGAAGGGTGAGACTGATTCTCCGCACGGACGGATTATGGTGGGAATTCTGATCTTTCAGGACCTCTGCATCGTTCCTCTGATGCTGCTTACCCCTGTGCTTGGCGGAGAGGGAGTGCTTGCCCTGGATATAGCGATCAAGCTCGGAAAGGCGGCGCTTATTATTGTTGTTGTCCTGGTGAGTGCGCGCTGGTTTGTGCCGGGACTGCTTCATCAGGTGGTGCGCACCAACAGCAGGGAACTGTTTATTACCACCATAATCATCCTCTGTATGGGCATAGCTCTGCTGACCTCAAAATTCGGCCTCTCTCTTGCCCTTGGGGCCTTCCTGGCGGGTCTGATAATATCTGAATCGGAATATGCGCATCAGGCTATGTCTGATATTCTGCCGTTTAAGGACAGCTTTATAGGCCTCTTCTTCGTGTCTGTAGGCATGCTTATGGACCTCGGCTTCATGCTCGATAACTGGCAGAAGATCATTGCCGCTGTCCTGATAATATTTATCCTCAAGATTGCCACAGGCATAGCTGCTTCGCTTCTTATCGGAACGCCCCTGAGAACATCCCTGCATGCCGGCATAGGGCTTGCCCAGGTTGGCGAATTCTCTTTTGTACTTGCTGCAACAGGCAAGGCCTCAGGCCTTATTACTGACGAATATTATCAGGTCTTCCTCTCGGCTGCAGTGCTGACCATGATGGCCACACCCTTTATCCTCAATGCAGCGCCGCCGGTCTCTGTCTGGATAACATCAAGACGGTTGATAAGGAAGATCGGCCTGATGAAAGTTATACATGAAGCAGAGGGATATCCCCGCAGGAAAAGAGATCATGTGATCATTATCGGTTTTGGACTGAACGGCAGGAACCTCGCAAGGGTTTTGAAAGAGACGGAGATCCCGTATGTGGTGCTCGAGATGAACAGCGATACAGTAAGGGATATGAAGAAAAAAGGCGAGCCTATCTATTATGGCGACGGCACAAGCAAGGAGATACTCCATAAACTCGGCATTGACCGGGCGAAACTTCTCGTGATCGCCATATCAGATCCTGCATCTACGCGCAGGATGGTTGCAATTGCGAGACATGAAAACCCGAATCTGGAGATCATCGTAAGGACGCGGTACATTGCTGAGATAGATGACCTGAAGGCCCTGGGCGCCAGCGAGATAATTCCGGAGGAGTTTGAGACCTCGATAGAGATATTCTCGCGTGTGCTCCATAAATACCATTTTCCGAACAATATTATTCTCGATATGATTGATCGTGTCAGAAGCGGCAGTTATTCCGCCCTAAGAAACGTCGAGCTGACAAAGATGCGTCTTTTTGAGAATGCCGACTGGATGCCTGAAATGGAGATCGAAGGCTTCCGGATTCCGCACGGCTCACCCCTGGCAGGGCAGAGCATAGGCGCGCTGCAGGTCAGAAAGAAGACAGGCGCCACTGTTATAGCGGTCAGAAGAGGCCCTCTTGTGCATACTACCCCTGAGCCTGATTTCAGATTTATAGAGGATGATATCATCCTCTATACAGGAGACAGGAGGAGCATGAGGGCTGCCGAGGCGTATTTCAAGTAGCTGCCTGTTGGACCTATCCGAAATTGCATAACGGGTGGGCGACCTGTTATGGCCCGGCAGCAATTAAGTTGAGTATTCATAACAGGCATATGCGGGAGTGGGCCCTCTATGCCCCTTTGTACCGGCAGGGTTCTGCGAGCGGACGGGCAAGTCTGTTATTTCGCGTTTAAGGCCTCTTTAAGCGCCTTGCCGACCTTGAAATAGAGCACCTTCTTGCCGGGCACATCAACACTCTCCCCGGTCTTTGGGTTTCTTGCTTTTCTGGGATTGCGGTTTTTCAGCCGGAAGTTGCCGAACCCCCGTATCTCGATCTTCTCGCCGCTCATCAGGGCTTTCTTGATGCTCTCAAAGACTGTCTCGACAACGATTTCTGTCTGGTTTCGTGTGAGACCATCAACCTTTTCTGCGACCTTTTCGATAAGGACTGACTTTGTCATATGACCTCCATTGTTATGGTGTATAGAGAAACTTTATCCTGACTGTCGGGAATATATCAGCAAGCTCCCTGGGAAACCTGCCCTTGAGGAGTTCAATAATGGTCGGTTTCTCTTTTTTCTCTACCAGATCAGGCTCTCCGTCAATACCTGCGAGCGCTGCGGCCTTCAGCACCGCATCTTCGAGTGTGCCGAGTTCATCAACAAGTTTCTGCTTCTTTGCCTGTTGTCCGCTGAAGATCCTGCCGTCTGCAAACAGCCTTACATCCTCTTCCTTAAGTTTTCTTCCCTCTGCAACTGCCCTGATAAACTGCTCGTGCACATTGTCCATGACTCCCTGGAGAATCTCCCTCTCTTCAGCGCCCATCTTTCTGAATACTGTCGCCATGTCCTTATGCCTGCCGCTTTTGATCACTTCAGTCGTGACGCCGATTTTGGACATCAGGCCTTCGATATTCGGTATCTCCATAATGACGCCTATGGAACCGGTCAATGTTCCCGGGTTTGCGATTATCACGTCTGCAGGCGCGGCAATATAGTATCCGCCTGATGCAGCGATGGACCCCATGGAAACAACCACTTTTTTTACAGCAGCAGCCTTTTTTACTTCTTCATAGATCTCCTGAGAGGGTGCAACCGCGCCTCCCGGACTGTCAATCCTCAGCACTATTGCCCTGACAGACAGGTCTTTGGCATGCTCCTTGATCTCTTCAACTATATCCCCTGAGTCAATAATCGGCCCCTCAATTCTGACTAATGCGATCCTGCTTCCCAGGGGGATCTTCTTCTGCAAAAGCGTAAGCGACAGGCTTACCACCATCAGGCAGAGAAGCGCAATCGTTATGACGATACAGGTTTTTTTCACTGAGCTGCCTTGCCGAGCTTCTTCATGCTGAGTCCGATCTTCCTCTCATCAGTGTCTACCTTTATGATGCGGGCAGTGATGACGTCCCCGTCTTTGACAGGTTCTCCTTCAGTCTGTGTGATTTCTGAAGAATAGATAAGTCCCTCAACATTGCCCTGCATTTCGAGAAAAATGCCGTAATCCGTTGTCTTCAGCACAGTTCCCGTAACCTCATCACCGACCCTGAACTGTTCAGGTATCCTGCTGATCCAGGGATCAGGCTCGAGCTGTTTCAGCCCAAGGGCTATCTTTTCCCTCTCAGCATCTACAGAGAGGATGACCGCATCAACCTTCTGTCCCTTCTTCAGAATCTCCGACGGATGTTTAATATGCTTTGTCCATGACATGTCGGATATATGAATGAGGCCGTCAATGCCCTCAGGAAGACCGACAAAGGCCCCGAAGTCAGTAATGCTCCTGACCTTTCCTGATACGATCTGTCCGGCCTGATAATGGTCCCTGACCAGCTCCCAGGGGCTCTGTTTCAACTGTCGTATGCTGAGCGAGAGTTTACGGTCTGTCTGGTCAACTCTCAGAACTGCAGCCTCCACCATTTCACCCGGAGAGAGATATTTGGATGGGTGTTTAGGTCTTGGCGACCAGTCAATCTCCGATACATGGACAAGGCCTTCAAGGCCGCTTTCGATCTCAACAAAAGCCCCGTAGTCAGTGAGGCTGACCACCCTGCCTTTGATCCGTGACCCTACAGGGTATTTCTCCGCAATGTTTTCCCACGGGTCAGGGTTCTTCTGCTTGTACCCGAGGGTGACTTTTTCTTTCTCTGCGTCATACTTCAGGACCTTAACTTCGATGCCGTCACCAACAGCAAAAAATTCATTAGGATGGCTGATTCTTCCCCAGGAGATGTCGGAGATATGAAGCAGGCCATCCAGTCCGCCGAGATCTACGAAGACGCCATAGTCGGTTATGTTTTTCACAGTGCCCTGTATAAGTCCGCCTTCAGTAATCCTGCCAAGGGTTTCCTCTTTTTTCTGTGACCGCTCCTCTTCAAGGATGATCCTTCTTGACACAATGATGTTTGAGCGCCTGCTGTTCATCTTGAGAATCCTGAAGGACATGACCTTGCCGATCAGGCTGTCAAGGTCCTTGATCAGTTTGATATCTACCTGTGATGCAGGAAGAAAGGCCTTTACATCGCCGATGTCAACAGTCAGGCCGCCTTTGGTCTTTTCTATTATCTTTCCTTCTATAAGGCTGTTTTCCTGCGCTGCCTTTTCAAGGGAATCCCAGGACTTGATCTTTGACGCCCGCTCTTTGGAAAGCCGCATCATGCCTTCCGAATCCCGCATCTGCTCGACATACACGTCAAGTGTATCCCCTGGCCTGAGCCGGAGCATCTCCTCCTCAGAGAATTCCTCGGCCCTGATAAAGCCTTCAGATTTGTACCCGATGTCGGCCATGACACCGTTTGCCTTGATTGAGATCACTTTGGCCTGAAGCAGCGTGCCGGGCGACACAGACTGAAAGGTCTCGGCGTAGAGTTTCTCCATCTCATTATTGTTCATCGTGTCATCCATTACTGGCTTCCCCCTATTGCATGTATTCTTTTTTCCACTTCATGTATGATCCAGTCGGGTGTTGATGCGCCGGCAGTGATCCCGACTTTTTTCACGTTGTCAAACCATGATGCATCAAGCTCAGCCTCTGTTTCGATATGATATGTCCTGACCGACATGGAACTGCAGAGTCGCGCAAGCTGAGTTGTGTTGGCGCTGTTTTTGCCGCCGACCACGATCATGACATCTACCTTATGAGCCATGGCTTCGGTCTCTTTCAGCCGCAGGGCCGTTGAATTACATATTGTATTATATACCTTTATTTCACGCGCATGTTCCACGATCCGGGAAAGAGCCTTTTTCAACACCTCAAGGGGCTGTGTGGTCTGCACAACTACACCGACCTTTGGTCTGAGTTTCGGCAGCGCCGAATTACCGTCGGCCACTACGGCGTCTGCGCCTGCATAGCTTAAGATGCCTTTCACCTCCGGATGGTCTCTATCCCCTAAAATTACGACCTGATAGCCTTTTTCCTTAAGAAGTGTAGCATAGTGCTGGGCATTTTTTACAAAAGGGCAGGTCGCATCAATAATATTGATGCCCCTGGATACGATCTTTTCGTGTGTCTGGCAGGGTATGCCGTGGGTCCTGATGATCAGCGAAGTTATATCCTTTGCATCAAGGTCATTGATCTCAATAGGGGATATTCCTTCGCTTTCGAGTTTTGCAATCACCTGGGGATTATGGATGATGGGGCCGAGCGTGTACAGCCCTTTATTATGCTCTTTGGCCATCTCAAACGTGATGTCAATGGCACGCTTCACACCAAAGCAGAAGCCGGCGCGTTTTGCGGTTATGATCTTCATTTTGACCGGCGCCACTTCACTGCTGATCTGCCTGCCGTATGATCTGCCGAATCTTTCTGAATACATCCTGTACAGACATGCCTGTTGAGTCAATAACCACGGCGTCTTCTGCTACCCTGAGAGGCGCCAGATCCCTGGACGAGTCCCGTGCATCACGCTCGATAATCTCCATCCGTATCTGCTCTTTGCTGACTGTATAGCCTTTTGAATTGAGTTCAAGGGCGCGGCGTTCTGCGCGCTCCTCAGGCGAGGCATCAAGGTAAAACTTATGTGCTGCATGGGGAAATACTACAGTTGTCATGTCCCTGCCTTCAGCCACCAGGCTTGCGTGATCTGCCGCCTCTCTCTGAATATTGAGCAGCAGTTCCCTTACAAGCCTGTGAGAAGAGAATACAGAAGCAAAATGACTGGCCTCCGGCGAACGGATCTCCTGCGAGACATCAGTATCCTTCAGAAAGACCTTGCCGTTTCTGAAGGAAACGCTTATCTGCTCAAGGGCTGCCCTGACCGCTTCATCATCAGATTCTTCATTGAGACCGCAGCGCAGTAGTCCCAGGGCAACTGCACGGTACAGGGCTCCGGTGTCCAAATATTCATACCCCAGATCCTGGGCCAAAAGTCCGGCTATCGTACTCTTTCCGGCGCCTGAAGGGCCGTCTATGGCGATTACGCTGTTCATCCTGCCAGTCTCCTGATGCATTCAAAAAAGTCAGGGAATGAAATGGCAACAGCAGAGGCGTTTCTGATCGTTGTTTTGCCCTCTGCGATCAGCGCCGCCACTGCCATGGACATTGCTATCCGGTGGTCGCCATGACTGTCAACTTCAGCGCCGTGAAGAGTCGCCGGGCCTGTAATGCTTATGCCGTCAGGGAATTCTTCGAGCATAACGCCCATTCTGATAAGTTCCCCGGCCATTGCCTTAATGCGGTCCGACTCCTTGAGCCGCAGTTCTTCTGCTCCGCGGATGACGGTTGTGCCCTCTGAGCATGCCGCGGCAATGCAGAGGATCGGGAACTCATCAATCAGGGAAGGGATCTGCCCAGCAGTTACCGTGCATGCATTCAGGCCGGCCTGTCCCCGGCAGAAGATGTCTGCCACAGGCTCGCCTGATACGGAATGCACATTTTCTATCTCTATATGCGCGCCCATGCTGCGCAAAACATCGATAAGGCCTGTCCGCGTAGGGTTGATGCCGACATTCCTGATCAATACCTCTGAGTTGGGGATCAGAAGCGCAGCGACAATAAAAAAGGCAGCCGAAGAAAAATCTCCCGGCACATCAATCTCCTGGGCGCAGAGTTCTCTCCCTGACTGTACCGATACGCTCAGACCGTCTGTCTTGAGGTCTGCGCCAAAGGCAGGCAGCATGCGCTCTGTGTGGTCGCGCGACTTTGAAGGTTCTGTTATGATGGTGAGGCCCTCTGCGTAGAGGCCGGCAAGAAGTATAGCTGACTTCACCTGTGCGCTTGCCATCGGCATATCATAGGATATTGAGGTGAGGCTGCTGCCCCTGATTGCAAAAGGGGCATACCGATTATGGTCTCTGCCGGCTATTTCTGCCCCCATCAGACTGAGGGGCTTGATGATCCTTGCCATTGGTCTGCTGCGCAGTGAACTGTCGCCCGTAACCACCGAAAAAAACTGGTTTGCAGATAAAACGCCTGAGAGCAGTCTGATAGTGGTGCCGGAATTGCCGCAGTCAATGACGTCTCCAGGTTCTGTGAGGCCATGAAGGCCCTTGCCATGGATGATCAGGGTATCTTGCTGGTCGTCCATCACGATGCCGAGGCTCCTGAAGGCATGCATGGTGCTTTCAGTGTCCTGGGCCCTGAGAAGATTCCTTACCCTTCCTGTTCCCTTTGCCAGGGAGGAGAACATGACTGCCCTGTGCGATATGGACTTGTCCGGCGGCGGTGTAATCTCGCCAAAGAGCCGTGCAGCCTTTGTCAGTTCAATTCTGTCCAATGCTTTCCCTCGCTGTCTTTGCCCTGATGAACTCCTGTCTGAGTCCGCCTGCTGATGCTGTTTTCAGCTTCGCCTCCATCCTGTCGAGGTTATCCCTGAAGACTGCTATCATCTCAATAAGATTCTGCCTGTTAAGCAGGGAAATATCTGTCCAGATGTCAGGAGAACTTGCGGCGATCCGGGTCATGTCCCTGAATCCCTGTCCGCAGTAAGACAGGTATGCCCTGTCAATATCTGATACGGTATTGACCATGACGTATGCTATGAGATGAGGAAGGTGGCTTACGGCAGCATAGACACGGTCATGCTCTGCAGGGTCCATGGCCATCACCCTTGACCCCAGAGCGGCCCATAGACCCATAATGTTCTTAAGCGAATCAGGATCCGATTCTGCTGTCGGGGTTATAATACAGGCTGCATCACGGAACAGGTCGGCATGCGCAAAGTCAATGCCTGAGCGGTCACTGCCTGCTATGGGATGGCTGCCTATGAAATGGACGCCGGCAGGCATAAGTCTTTCAAGTTCGTAGACGAGGCTGCCCTTTACGCTGCCGACATCAGTTACAACAGCTCCCTTTTTGAGCGCAGGACAGGCCTGCTTTATAAGGTCAACAAATGAGCCGACAGGAGCGGCAAGGATTACAAGATCTGCATCGCTGCATGCTGCTGCAGGGTCAGTTGATACAGTGTCTATAATTCCCATGCCGAGCGCACGGGTGAGATTATCCCTGTTTCTGCCGAAGCCGGCCACATGGCAGCAGAGACCGGCCTTTTTTGCTGCAAGGCTGAATGATGCGCCGAGCAATCCGACGCCAAGGACTGCTGTCTTATGAAAGGCCAATTCTCAGATCTCCCTGCCGACCGCTGCCGCCACGATTCGCATCTCTTTCATGAGTTGATCGAACTGCTCGGGCTTGAGCGACTGGTCTCCATCAGACATGGCCTCTTCAGGATTGGAATGCACCTCGATAATCAGGGCATCAGCCCCTGCTGCAATGGCAGCCTTTGCCATTGATGCAACCAGGCTCCTCCTGCCGACGCCATGGCTGGGATCCACCACAACCGGCAGATGTGTAAGCTCTTTTAATACAGGCACAGCGCTCAAATCGAGAGTATTTCGCGTTGCCGTCTCAAATGTCCTGATGCCGCGCTCGCAGAGCATTACGTTATGATTGCCCCTGGACATGATATATTCCGCCGACATGAGCCATTCCTTGATGGTGGAGGAAAGACCGCGCTTAAGCAGCACAGGCTTGTCAGAGGAGCCCACCTCAAGCAGGAGCCTGAAGTTCTGCATGTTTCGCGCGCCGATCTGGATAATGTCGGCGTATTTGCCGATTACCTCCATGTCACGAGGATCCATGATCTCCGTGATTATAGGCAGTCCTGTCTTTTCGCGCGCCTCTGCAAGGTATTGAAGACCTTCCTCCCCGAGGCCCTGAAAGGCATACGGGGATGTCCGGGGCTTAAATGCCCCGCCGCGCAGGAAGGCCGCCCCTGCAGTCTTGACCTTGTCGGCGATGCCGGTGAGTACAGTTCTGTTTTCCACTGCGCAGGGGCCTGCCATTACCGGTATCTTATTGCCGCCTATGGCGACGCCGCGCACGTTAATGACAGTGTTTTCTTTCTGAAACTCGCGGCTTGCAAGCTTGTAGGGCTTTACGATCCTGACAACATTTTCAACGCCTTGTGCAGCCCGGAACGAATCCTCCTCTTCCTCGGTCACCTTGGAAGTGTCGCCGATGGCGCCTATGATCGTCCGCTCTGTGCCCTTTGATATATGTGCCTGGAGCCCGCGGCTCTCGAGCTTTTTTGCAATATGACGTATATCTTCTTCAGTTGCCTCAGCGCCCAACACAATTATGTCCATCTCTTCTCCTTTGCGATGCCGGTCTTCCCTTCCGGCGTCTGCTGCTGATTAATTCTCACTGAATACTGATCACCTCTTTCAACGCTTCAATAAACCTTCTGTTTTCCTCAGGCAGGCCGATGGTTACGCGGATGGCCTTTGGGCCCATAGGCCTGATGATAACGCCTTTCTTCATCAGGCCGTTGTTTACCGTGGCCGAATCAGCTATCGGAATATAAATAAAGTTCGCCTCTGTCGGAACATACGCCATGCCTAAGGCTGCGAGTTCCCGATACAGATAGACCTTGCCCTCTTCATTGACCCTGCGTGAATGAATAACATGATCCGTGTCCCTCAGTGCTGCAAGGGCTGCTTTCTGGGCCACAGAGTTGGTATTGAACGGCTCCCTGAGCCTGTTCATGTCAACGAGCGTCTCTTTTCTGCCGATGCCATACCCAAGGCGCAGGCCTGCGAGGCCGTAGATCTTCGAAAAGGTTCTGAGTATCAGGATGTTCCTGCCTGCGCTGAAATGCTTCATGCTGTCGGCATAGTCAGGGGATGAGACATATTCATAGTATGCCTCATCCACTATCACAAGCATATCGTCAGTAACCTTTTCCATCAGGCTGTCTAATTCATCATTTGTGTTGATCGTGCCTGTGGGGTTGTTAGGGTTTGCGATGAAGACCATCTTTGTTTTAGGCGTGATCGCAGCCGCCATTGCAGCAAGGTCATGGCGATAGTCCTTCAGGGGCACCAGGAGCGATTTTCCTCCTACAGACTGCACTGCCATGCCGTACACAACAAATGAGGGCGACGCCATGACAGCCTCGTCCCCTGCCTGCAGATAGGTGCGGGCAGCAATGTCAAGGAGTTCGTTTGAGCCGTTGCCCAGGATCAGTTCATCAGGGCTTATGAATAGCCTTTCAGACAGGGCATTTTTCAGGTAGTATCCGGCTCCGTCAGGATAACGGTTCAGGTCCGAAAAGGAATCTCTTATCGCCTTTATCGCCTCAGGCGAAGGACCGAGCGGATTTTCATTGGAGGCAAGCTTGATAGAGTCAGAAATGCCCAGTTCCCGTTCGAGTTCTTCTATCGGCTTGCCCGGCACGTAGGGCTGAATTGCCTTAATATATTCCGGCGGCTGTATCATGAGACCCTCCCTTGTGGATATGATCCTAAAATTTTGAGGTACAGACAGTTGTCTTTAAGCGAATCTATTGCCTTATGTATCTTTTTGTCCTCTACATGGCCTTCCATATCAACGAAAAAGATATATTCCCATGCCTTTCTCTTTGAAGGGCGCGACTCTATCTTGGTGAGATTGATCTTTGCCCTCTTAAAAGGCAGAAGCACTTCATAGAGAGATCCCGGCTTATGCTTTATCGAGAACATGACAGAGGTCTTGTCATTGCCTGTGCGGTGCGGAAACTCCTTTGATATGACCAGAAACCGGGTTATGTTGCGCCGGTTGTCCTGGATGTTTCTCTCAAGTATGTTCAGATCATACATGCGGGCTGCGATTTCGCTTGCTATCGCGGCAGTGTTCTTCTCTTTTGCCGAAAGCTCTGCGGCCTTGGCAGTGCTGGTTGACTCTGCAACCGGCACTCCCGGCATATTGGTTTCGAGCCATCCCCTGCACTGGGCGAGGCCCTGGGGATGTGAGTAGATCTTGCTGATCTTCGACCTGTCTGTCTGTTTTGAAAGCAGGTTGTGCGATATTTCGAGAATGATCTCAGCAACCACCTGGAGCTCAGAGTCCATAAACATGTCGAGCGTATGGCTCACAACACCCTCGTTAGAGTTTTCTATCGGCACAACGCCGTATTCTGCCTTGCCGGTCTCGACATTCTCAAAGACCTTCTTGATGCTGTCCACAGGCATAAACGCGGCAGAGGAGCCGAAATGGCGGAGGGCAGCCAGGTGCGTATAGGTTGCAAGGGGGCCAAGGCATGATACCTTCAGGGGTTCTTCAAGCGAGACCGATGCAGAGAGGATCTCCCGGTATATTGCCTTGAGCGCATCATTGGGGAATGGCCCCTTGTTTGTATTTGTGAGGCGCTCAAGTATCTGGCGCTCACGGTCCGGCTTGTAAAAGCGGGACTTCTGCGTGCGCTTGAGGCTGCCGACCTCAATCACAACCTCAGAACGCCTGTTGAGGAGTTGGAGTATTTCGTCATCAATGACATCAATTTTCTTTCTGAGTCTGTCCAGTTCACTCATTGTTTTTTACAGCTCCCCCTCTGCAGGTCTTAGAATGATAGAGCAATAATATTACCCGACATTTTCTTATTTTATCAAGGAGTTTGGGTGTTCGTATGGATATGCATTCATGCGAAGCGGCTTTTTGCTGATCCTAAAGGGAATCAGATCCTTTTTCTTTCTGGCTGCCCCCTGACAGCTGCATTTTATGCAGTTGATCCGAAGCTCTTTGCCTGATCAGGCAGGCCACTCTATCCTTCACCTTTAGCTTTCTGCCTGAACAATGCTATATTTCAGCACCATGAGTAATACAAGACAGAAGAAACCTCTTGTCCACTACGGCTGGGTCATTGTCTTTACCGGCATGCTCTGCATTATGGCCTGTCTCGGCTTTGGAAGGTTTGCACTCGGCATGCTCCTGCCCTCAATGGCGGAAACGCTTAAGCTTTCCTATTCAGAGATGGGCTTTATCAGCACTGCCAATTTTATGGGGTATCTGGCGTCAGTTCTGGTCAGCGGCCATATTGCGGTCAAGGCAGGCCCTCGTCTGGTCATATTTGTCTCTCTTCTGCTGGTCAGCATTTCTATGGCATTTGTGAGCCGGACAACATCCTTTTCCGAGGTGCTTGTCCTATATATGCTGACCGGCATCGGCAGCGGCGCCACAAATGTTCCGGTCATGGGGCTGGTGTCGGCCTGGTTCAGGGCCGGGAGGCGGGGAAGGGCGGCGGGCTTTGCTGTGATCGGCAGCGGGTTTGCCATCATTGTCTCAGGCAAGCTTATCCCATTTATCAATACCATGGCAGGCGGCGAAGGCTGGAGGACAAGCTGGCTTATCTTAAGCGGCCTTGTCATGGCCGTGGCATTCATCGGTTATATGTTTCTCAGGAACCGTCCTGAGGAGAAAGGTTTGCTGCCTGTGGGCAGTGATGAAGATGAGTCCTGCCGGGTCAACCCGGAGTTGCATCTGAATGTGTACAGACAATGGGTTATCTATTATCTTGGAATCATCTATTTTCTCTTTGGATTCACCTATGTGATCTATGTCACGTTTATTGTGACGACCCTGGTGCAGGAAAGGGGATTTACAGAATCCCTTGCAGGGAATTTCTGGGCATGGCTCGGATTTCTGAGCCTTTTTTCAGGCCCTGTCTTCGGCACTCTCTCCGACAGGCTCGGCAGGAAGGCAGGCCTGATTATGGTCTTTTCACTGCAGAGCCTTTCCTACCTGCTTGTAGCCTCAGGTCTTCCAGGGCCGTTTCTGTATCTTTCGATCTTCTTCTTCGGGATTGCTGCATGGTCAATACCTTCAATCATGGCAGCTGCCATGGGTGACTATGTGGGAGCACGGAATGCGCCTGCTGCCTTCGGTCTTGTGACCTTCATTTTCGGATTTGGACAGATAGCAGGCCCTTCTGTCGCAGGGATATTGGCGGAGCAAACCGGCAGTTTTTCTTCGAGTTTTCTGATGTCAGCAGTATTTGCAGGAACTGCGATTATGCTTGTTCTGTTTCTGAGAAAACCGCAGGGCAATTGACTGCATCTATATCTGATCTAACCGCTTTTCTTTGGACACTGACCACATTGCACTTCTTTATGCCCGAGACCTGACAGCCATGAAACCTTAATCAGATCTATTGTCCTGCCTTCTCATTTTCAGGGCCTTAAGCCTTTTCTTCTGGGCCTCTCTGCGCTTCCGCTTGTCTTTTACAGAGGGTTTTTCATAATAGCTCCGCTGCTTGATCTCGCGGAAAAGCCCTTCTTTCTGAAGCTGGCGTTTCAGAACTTTAAGCGCTTTTTCAACGTCATTTCCTGTGACCTTTATATCCAAGTTCGTTATCTCCCGGCTTCTTCCTGATGGTGTTCAAAAAAAAAACCTCAAAGACCGTGAGAGCCTTTGAAGTTCCCTCAACTTTTGAGTTACGCAAATACTATATACAAAAAGGCAGCATTTGTAAAATAGCTGCCCTGACCACTTTCCGAATCCGGACTATTTCAGCATACTGAAGACGATACCGTCCGCCCTACAGCTTGTCAGAGAGGTCTCTGAGCAGGCGCTCTGAATCTTCCCATCCAAGGCACGGGTCAGTTATTGATTTGCCATACAGATCCTCGCCGATCTTCTGGGTTCCTTCTACGAGATAGCTTTCGATCATGAAGCCCTTTATCTTGCGTTTGAGCGTCTTGGAATGCTCACGACTCCTCATTACTTCTTTTGCTATTCTCGGCTGTTCGTGGAACTTTTTGTTCGAGTTGGCATGGTTGGTGTCAACAATAATTGACGGATTGGCAAGATTGCGTTTCTTGTATATCTCCGAGAGCCTTATGAGATCTTCATAATGATAGTTCGGGATGTTCGTGCCGTACGGGTCCACAGCCCCGCGGATAATGCAGTGGGCAAGAGGATTTCCTGTAGTCTTCACTTCCCAGCCATTGTATACAAAGACGTGAGGCAGCTGCGCTGCCTGCACAGAGTTGAGCATTACTTCAAGGTCGCCGCCTGTCGGGTTCTTCATGCCGGAGGGGATATCAAGGCCGCTGACAGTGAGGCGGTGGAGCTGGTTTTCTACTGACCGCGCGCCGACCGCCACATAGCTCAGGATGTCTTCGAGGAAAGGATAATTGCCGGGATAGAGCATCTCATCTGCAGCCGGCAGGTGCGACTCCTCAAGGGCACGAATATGCATCTTGCGTATTGCCTTCAATCCCTTCACCATATTCGGCTCTTCAGATGGTTTTGGCTGGTGCGCCATGCCCTTGTACCCTTCGCCTGTTGTGCGCGGCTTGTTTGTATAGATACGGGGAATGATGATCAGTTTTTCCTTTGTCTCTTCCTGGAGTCCGGCCAGGCGCGCCACATACTCGCAGAGGGCTTCTTCATTGTCTGCAGAGCAGGGGCCGATGATCACCAGCAGCTTGTCGCTTATGCCTTCAAAGACCGCCCTGATATCCTGATCCCGCTGTTTCTTGATCTTCTTCAGCCCGGCAGACAGAGGCATTGTCTGCATTATCTCTTTTACGCTCGGCATTTCATGGACATACTGAAAACTCATGGCAATCTCCTGTTTTGGCTTAATAGGCTCTATTGTATAACATTTCGGCTGTTTTGTTCACCCGGCATGGACGGAAGCAGCCTTTATAATAGATCATCCATGAGGGGCACTTTGGCATTTGTTTCGGATGTATTATGCTGCGGATACACGGAATACGAGGATCAAAGCTTCAAATATGGTTTTATATGCAGAGGCACTATCTATCTGCACGATTAAACCCGCCGGGGTCTTTGGCATTTCCCAGCGGGTCTATAATACCTGTGAGCAGGCCAATATCTTATATTCTTACCTCATTGCTGTATGCTGATGACCCATTGCTGTTATTTGCCCTGATGCGGTACCTGTAGTTGCCGCTTCCGGGCGTATTTGTAAATGTTGTTGTGTTTGCCCCAACAGTAGACAGATCTGAATAGTTGCAGGTCAAACCTGCGCCTTTACCGGTCTCTGTACACCTCTGAAGAGTAAAACTGGTCTCATTGGATGAATTATCCTGCCACTGGAGTTTTGCGGTCTTTATAGTGGTTTTTCCTATGCGGCTTGTCGTGACCGTGGCGGTCAGGTTGGACGGCGCTACAGGCGGTCCGACAACCTCAACTGCCTTCTGAATACTGCCAGATGCCCCGTTATTGTCAGTTACGGTCAATGTCACACTGTAGCTGCCGACTGAAGCATAGGTGTGAGAAGGATTCTGCTGTGTCGAATAACCGCCGTCTCCGAAGTTCCATGACCTTGAGACTATTGTTCCATCACTGTCTGAAGATGAATCGGTAAAGAAGGCTGTAGACCCTGAGACAGAGAATCCAAAATTGGCAGCAGGCGCACTATTGGGCCCCGTGACAGTGACTACCCTGGACGTATTGGCGGTTCTGCCCTTGTTGTCGGTCACTGTCAGGGTAACCGTATAACTTCCGCCGTTTGCATATGTCCTGGACGGGTGCTGAGTATATGAAGAGATGCCATCGCCAAAGGTCCAGGTCCAGGAATTAATCGTGCCGTCTGTGTCTGTAGATGCATCTGTAAAGGCTGCTGTAAGGCCTGATGTGGTATAGGTGAAATCAGCCCTGAGGGCTGAAGCCGTGACGTTCCCATTAATAAAATACTGACCGAGGCTCCCATAGCTGCTGTATGGCGTTACAGAGTTGCCGACGCCTGTTACGGCGAGGTAGTAGCGGCCGGGCCCTGCAGTAACTGATACAGTTGCAACCGTGTCAGTGACAGGATCAGACTGGGCCAGAACAGCGCCCTGGGAACTATAGAGGCCTGCCTGAATGTCGAGGTTTGCCCCCCGCCTGGCGGCATAAAAGGCATCCCATGCCGGTGTGACAATGAAACTGACAGGTCCGCCTGCATGGTCAAATGCAAAATAGTCCGTATCAGCCTCCCGCACTATAACACCTTTATTTTCCGGATATATATTTTCCGGATCGTCCTCCGGATTACTCGACCATACTGTTCCGTCCGGATCAACCGCCAACATGGTGGCCCCGGCCATGCCTGCTCCATGATCATCTGCGCGATATGTGAGCTTTCCGGCGATGATCGCGATATCATCCTGAGGGTTATTTGCATCAGGATACTCGCCCCTGCTCCACTGGGTTACCTGTCTGTAATAACCGACCCCCATAATAGGAGCCCATGACACGTCGCCTGTGCCATGGCCCTGATAATAACCGGATGTAGATGTGCCATCATGAGAGAGAGAAAGATTATGGCCAAATTCATGCGATGCAGCCTCAGAAATATAATGCGAATTGGTAGTGCCGAGATTGTTATAATAAACAAAAGCAGGTGAATATCTTGTTGCATAATCACTCCTGCCCCAGACGCCGACATATGCTACGCCTCCTGCCGAAGATGAAGGCATTGCCAGATTATTGGCGTCCCTATTCCTTGTAATCATGACGTGGCCGACCTTAGGGCCGAAACCGGCCGGCCTCTCAGTAGTCACGTCAATATCAAACGGCGCCATGTCTTCCGAAACACGATGCCAGATATCAGCTATTATTCTCCTCTCTGCCTCGCTGAATACGGAAGGATTTCCATCAATGTCATACGGCAGGGCATTGAGGGTGCCGGAACTCCATGCAGTGCCGCTTATTACACCACCCTCAAAATTCAGAAAGACAATATTCTGTGAGCCTGGCCTGCTGTGAAGCGAAAAGACCTTTGCGGGATCGAAGGATAAAACTGGGGCAACCTCTGCTGCTCCGGCCTCTTCAGCAAGGGTATCATGCGCCTGCATATTACATATATAGAATATTCCTCCATCCTTATCTGTCCTGATATGCTCAATGTCCTGATGGGGAAAGGAGAACTTATGGAGATTTTCCTTTGCGCGGACCTTTGCCTGTGGCGGAAGGGCCTCTATGGCCGACCGCAGCTGCCCTGGCGGCAGATCACTCAACTGAAAAGGATAGCCCTTTCCATACTGGCGCTTCATCGGCGAGCCCTGCGGGGCTGAAGAGACTATCATAGGCACTGACAGAATCAAAATAATGGCGGCTGGTATCAGAATATGTCTGCGGTTCATGGTATCCTCCAGAGAGTTATTGCGGTCATGATGCCCATGGCGTTTGTTTTCATGGTTACAGCAAAAAAAAAGCATGTTTCCCTTTCCGGGAAACATGCTGTTATCATGCATATGAAAAATTGTGCACTGCCTCTTAACAGGCCGTCTCTTGATAGACCAGCATGTTTCTTCGGCAGCCCGGCTGTCCTTTCGGGCCCGTGGCTTTGTGCCCTCCGATTACCCGGAGTTTACCCTTTCGGAAACAAGATATTTCATTGCTATTTCAAAGATCCGGACTCGTGCTGCTTATCTTATGATGTTGCATAAATAATGCCAAACTATAAACTGCAATACGAATGGATTTATAAGGAAAGATTGACTGCAAAATGAAACATCATGACAAAAAAAGCGGGTTTGATTGACATAAATTGTCAGGCTGAAGCTGCAAGGCATGCTCCGGCATTCTGATTTTGGCCGAACGTATGGTTCCTGTTATACCCCTTTAACGAGCCGCAACTATCACTTATCAGGATCTTGTGCAATAATTGTCATAACAGATCATCGTGCCCGGCCGACCGGACATTGTTGATCGTCTCATAATAGTCTGTACACCCTTCGACAAGCTTAGGGTGACCGGTCATGGTGAGCCTGTCGAACCATGTCAATATTAGTTTGAGACCATTAATAACCGTAATGTAACGGGATTGTAACAATTCTTTAACAATCATGAGATAGTATTAACTAAATAACAACGAAGGAGAGAAGAAGATGAATTCAGTCCTGAGTCTCATATTGGTCGTATTATCTGCCTTATCCTGCAGTTATGCCGAGGCAGCCGAAAAACTCAACGGCGCCGGCGCAACATTTCCCTACCCTGTTTACTCAGCATGGGCATTCGACTATAACAAGATTGCCGGAGTGCAGATTAACTATCAGTCTATCGGTTCCGGCGGCGGGGTGAGGCAGATTACCGATAGAACAGTTGATTTCGGAGCATCTGACGATCCGCTCAAACCGGACCAGCTTCAGAAGGACAGGCTGTTGCAGTTCCCGGCAGTGATCGGCGGTGTGGTACCAGTCGGCAATCTTGATGGCATTAACCCGGGTCAGCTAAAGCTCGATTCTGATACACTTTGTAAGATCTTCCTCGGCGAGATCAAGACGTGGGATGCCGCTGCAGTCCAGAAGATGAACCCCGGACTCAAACTCCCGCAGGGCGAGATCACGGTTGTCTATCGCGCCGACGGTTCCGGCACTACGGCGATCTTTACGCACTATCTGTCCGAAACCTGTCCGGCATGGAAGGAGAAGGTCGGCTCCGGCAAGGCAGTCAAGTTCCCTGTCGGCATCGGCGGCAAGGGAAATGAGGGCGTTGCCAATTATGTGAAGAGGACAAAAAATGCTATCGGATATGTCGAATTTGTCTATGCAAAACAGAATAAGCTCGATTATATACAGCTGAAGAACAAGGCCGGCAACTTTGTGGAACCGGGCTTTGCGAGTTTTGAGGATGCTGCCGGGACAGGAGACTTTGATCCAAAGAAGGACTTTTATCTCTGGCTCACCAACGCGCCCGGAAAGGACTCATGGCCGATAGCAGGCGCCACCTTCATTCTGCTTGCGAAGGAGACGGCTGATTCGAACAGGAATGTCGTGAAATTCTTTGACTGGGCATTCAAAAACGGGGATGCAAAGGCAAAGGACCTGACCTACGTTCCGCTGCCGGGGTCGCTGAAAGAAAAAGTCAGAGGCTACTGGAAGGCAAACGGCCTTCAGTAGGGCCATAACCGTATACCAGCAATAAATATGGCGTTCATATCCAGAAAGAATCCGATAGACCTGATTTTTGCGTCGGTCACTGCGATTGCATCGCTTTCGGTTATCGCATTTATTCTGGGCATCCTATATGTTCTGATCTCAGAATCATCTCTTGCGATCAACAGATTCGGCGTCATCAAATTCCTGACCACAACAGACTGGAATCCGGTAACCGAGTCTTTCGGCGCATTGACGAATATTTACGGCACAGCGCTCACTACAGGCATTGCGCTTATGTTTGCGATCCCTGTGGCCATCGGCATCGCTATATTTGTTACCGAAATTGCGCCGGGCTTCCTGAAGGCCCCCATCGGCATTGCCATCGAACTGCTGGCTGCCATACCGAGCATCATCTACGGCATGTGGGGACTCTTTACCCTCTCACCGATCATGGCCAATTATGTTGAGCCGTTTCTGCAGAGGATGACTGCCGGCATTCCTTTTATTAATATCCTGTTTCAGGGCACTCCTATGGGCATTGATATCCTGACCGCAAGTGTCATCCTGAGCATCATGATCATCCCGTTTACGGCGAGTATTGCGAGGGACTCTTTTAACCTTACCCCGGCGGTTGTGAAAGAATCAGCGTATGCACTTGGGGCCACAAAGTGGGAAGTGGTGAAGAATGTTGTCATCCCCTATTCGAAGCTTGGGGTCTTCGGCGGCATAGTCCTGTCTCTGGGAAGGGCGCTTGGGGAGACCATGGCGGTCGCCTTTGTGCTCGGCAATAACCACCGGATCACCACTTCGCTCCTTGATGCTGCTGCAACGATTACTGTGACGCTCGCAAATGAATTTGCAGAGGCGGACAATGATGTGTACCTTTCGGCGCTCTTTTACCTTGCGCTGGCGCTCTTTGTGATGAGTTTTATCACCCTTGCGATAGCAAAGTTCTTCCTCCTCAGGGCAGAGAGGAAGCCTTTGCGATGACAAGGCAGCAGACGAGAAAGATCGAGAGCTTCATCGCGCTTGCCTTGAGCACCCTGGCAGCGCTGCTGGGACTCTTCTGGCTTGTCTTTATCCTTGGCGATGTGCTGGTGCATGGTTTCAAGGCGCTTAACCTGAGCCTCTTTATAAATGATCCTGCACCCCCGGGCCAGGAAGGCGGGGGATTGAGAAATGCCTTTGTCGGCCAGTTGATCATAACTTTTTTTGCGACCCTGATTGGGGTGCCGATCGGCGTGTTAGGCGGGACGTTTCTCGCGGAGTACGGCCGGGGCAGGGCGATCACACGCCTCATCAGCATACTCTCCGACATCATGGTGAGCGTGCCTTCGATCGTTATCGGTACGTTTATCTATGCAGTGCTGGTCAGGCCTATAGGCCATTTCAGCGGCTGGGCAGGCTCGATAGCCCTTGCGATCATCATGATACCTGTGGTGCTCAGGACAACAGAGAATATGCTTTCCCTTGTGCCCTGGACCCTCCGCGAGGCTGCCTTTGCCCTTGGAGCGCCTTATTACAAGGTGATCACCCAGGTTGTGTACCGCGGGGCAGCGACCGGCATCCTGACCGGCATCCTCCTTTCGATAGCGAGGGTAGCCGGAGAGACGGCGCCACTGCTCTTTACGTCATTTAATAATTCCTTCTTTTCTCTTAACATGAAACAGCCGATATCGTCTCTTACAGTGACGATATTTCAGTATGCTATGGGCCCCTATGAATCGTGGCATGAACAGGCATGGGCAGCCGCATTTGTGATCACTGTATTCATCCTGATCCTGACGATCACAGGAAGGCTCATCATCAAATGGAGGTACCGGTAGTGCGCGAGCAGATAGAACTTAGGGTAAAAGGACTGAATTTCTACTATTCCGGAGGCGCTCATGCCCTGAAGCAGATCGGCCTTCAGGTTCATAGCAGGCAGGTGACTGCCCTGATCGGCCCCTCAGGATGCGGCAAGACGACCCTGCTTCGGTGCTTCAACAGGATGCATGACCTGTATCCCGGCAACCGGTATGAAGGCGAGATATTTTTTGTGAAGGACAATATTCTCAGCCCGGATACGGATCTGATCAGCCTCAGGAGCAGGATCGGCATGGTATTTCAGAAGCCGACGCCCTTTCCGATGAGCATATTCGACAACATTGCCTATGGTTTGAAGCTGAAGGGCATCCGCAAGAGGGCAGAACTCTCTGAGCGCGTGGAGAAGGCCCTTGTTCATGCTGCGCTCTGGGACGAGGCAAAGGACAAGCTCAATGCGAGCGCCTATGATCTGTCGGGCGGCCAGCAGCAGAGGCTTGTTATTGCGCGGGCGCTTGCGGTCAAACCTGAGGTGCTTCTTTTTGATGAGCCGACCTCTGCGCTCGATCCTATTTCTACGTCAAAGATCGAGGAGCTTTTTGACAGGCTCAAGAAGGATGTGACTATTATCATTGTTACGCATAATATGCAGCAGGCGGCCCGTATTTCTGACTGGACCGGATTTATGATGCTCGGTGAACTGATCGAGTTCGGCAGGACCGACAGGATCTTTACCGCCCCGTCTCAAAAACTGACTGAAGACTATATAACCGGGAGGTTCGGCTGATGACTGTATTTGATGAAGAACTGAGGCAGCTCAAGTCAAAGATTCTGAAGATGGGCTCTCTGGTTGAAGACGCAATCAAGAACTCTATCGCCTCTCTGGTCGAGCGGGACAATGCCCTTGCCCGGAAGGTGATAGACAATGACCGCATGGTAAATACCCTTGATGTTGAGATTGATGAGGAGGCTATCAGGCTGATTGCGCTGAGGCAGCCGATGGCTGTGGATCTGAGGTTTATAACCATGGCGATGAAGATCACTACAGACCTCGAACGCATGGGAGACTTTGCGGTGAATATTGCGGAGCGGGCGCTCGAACTAAATCAGGAGCCGATGCTCAAGCCCTATATTGACATCCCAAAGATGAGGGCAATAGCCCAGAGCATGATCAGGGACGCGCTCGATGCCTTTGTGAGAAAAGACAAGCAGCTCGCGATAGAGGTGATCCGGAGGGACGACCAGGTGGATAACCTCAAGCGGGAGGTGCTGCTTGAGCTGGCCGACTATATGGTCAAGGACCCGACAACGGTCACGCGCGCCATGAAGATCAGCTTTGTTGCCCAGTATCTTGAGCGCGTTGCCGACCATGCCACGAATATCGCCGAGATGGTGATCTATCTTGTTGAGGGCAAGATCATCAGGCATATGGCAAAGTCAAAAGAGGACTGAGCGCAGATTAACAACGATGAGAGGTATTCATCTTCAGTAAGGGGAGGATTCACTCCCCTCTTGGGGTAAGAGAGGGCATGGGGGAGTAATTGAGTGTGCATACTATCTATTATGAGCCCATTATCAAGATCAGATCCCTCACCTTGCCTACGACCTCCTGAACCGCGACCTTGAGAGCCTCTCTGGTCTTCCTGTCCTTGATCTCGACAAGCCCTTCCCTGAGGTTCTTCTCCCCGATAATGATCTGGGTGGGGATGCCGATCAGGTCAGCGTCCTTGAACTTTACGCCTGCCCGCTCCTGCCGGTCGTCCATCAGCACCTCAATGCGCGCCTTCTTCAGCAGGGCATAGATGCTTTCTGCAGCCTCAACCGTTGCGCTGTCGTTCATGTTCAGCGGGATAAGTTCCACGTCAAAGGGGGCTATGGAACGCGGCCAGATGATGCCGTCTTTGTCATTGTTCTGCTCAATGGCTGCTGCTGCAATGCGGGCGGGGCCGATGCCGTAGCTGCCCATGATGATCGGCTTTTCATTGCCCTGCTCATCAAGGAATACAGCCTTCAGGGCTGATGAATATTTTGTGCCTAACTTGAAGATATTGCCGATCTCTATCACCCGCTCAACCATAAGCTCAGCGCCGCATTTCGTGCAGGACTCGCCCTGTTTGGCAATATGAATGTCATGCCATTGGGCGGTAAAATCGCGGCCTGCCCTGAGGCCCTTTGTATGATAATGCTGCCTGTTTGCGCCGCTTACGTATGAGCCCTCCTGCAGGCAGGGGTCTCCTATGATACGCAGATTTTGACGCCCAATCGGCCCGATAAAGCCTGCCTCAACGCCAAGGATATCCTTCACCTCAGCCTTCTGTGCAGGCCTGTGCTGACCGATCACTTTTGCGAGTTTCTTTTCATGGATCTCCTGATCTCCCCGCACCAGGGCGAGCACAGGGCCGCTTTCCGAGATCACGAGCAGGCTTTTGATGAAATATTCGGATGAGAGCTTCAGGAACCTGGAGACCTCCTGCACGGTTCTCTTATCGGGTGTATGGATCTCTTCAAGGCCCCAGCCCCTGTCTTCGATCTTCCTGGGCAGGGAGAGCGCAAGCTCAACATTGGCTGAATATCCGCAACCGGGACAGATGGCGACCTGGTCTTCGCCCGCAGGGCTCGGCGCCATGAACTCATGGGAATAGCCGCCTCCCATCATGCCGGGGTCGGATTCGACCTGCATGAACTTCAGGCCGCAGCGGCTGAAGATCCTGTGGTATGCCTCTGCGTGGAGCTGATAGTTTCTGTCGAGTCCCTCTTCGTCAGCATCAAAGCTGTAGCTGTCCTTCATGATGAATTCCCGTGTCCGAAGCACGCCGCTCTTGGGCCGCGCCTCATCCCTCAGCTTTGTCTGTATCTGGTACCATACCTGGGGCAGATCACGGTAAGAACGGATCTCGCCAGAGGCGAGCCATGTCATGATCTCCTCATGGGTCATGCCGAGGCAGAAGTCCCGCTCATTGCGGTCCTTCAGCCTGAACATCTCCCCGCCTATGATGTCCCAGCGGCCGGTCTGCTGCCAGATCTCTGCCGGGTGGAGGATCGGCATCGAGATCTCCTGTGCATCAATAGACGCCATCTCCTCTTTCAGGATCGCATCTATCTTATCCAGCGCCCGCCAGCCCAGAGGCAGGAATATGTAGAGCCCGGATGCCAGCTGCCGCACGTATCCGGCGCGGAGCATAAGGATATGGCTGATAGCCTCTGCATCGGCAGGGGCCTCCCTCAGTGTAGGTATGAACATCTTCGAAAATCGCATTACACCCTCCGGAAAAAAGTATGGATTAGACTAAAAGAATGTCAGTGTTGAGTCAAGACAGACAGATATTTCATTTCGGAGCTGTCCAGTCAGGTTATTTGACCAGTTTGCCGTCAAAGGGGCAATATTTCCATCTGGCATCAAGTTTCTTCCCGCAGCATTCGCATATTTTTTCGGCCAGCCTGATTGCGTTGAGGTCTATTGCCTTGCCTTCCAACAGGATGCTTTTTACAAAGGAGAACAGCACAAAGATCCTTTGATTATTATCATCCGGGTCTGAGGATTGCATGAAGAAGCCGAGCCTGTCGAGCTGAACGCTGTGGGTATATCCGTCCATAACTTCGTCGTCCATGAAAGTGACGCGAACCTTGCGCTCGATAGACTGCATGCATGGAGATGACTTGTCATGCGGCCTGCTATGCGGTTTTGCGCTGCCCTTTAATGCCTTTACGAAGAATACTGCCTTGAGATCGTCCACAAACACTTCAGTCGCCCGGGCAGGTGATGAGTCCACCGTCACATGAAAGACATTTCTTGAAGGACGAAAGTCTCCTGTTTTGCCTTTAACCATGGTGCCGTCTTTTTTTCTTGCCACGATCATTGTGGACATATATTCCTCCGTGCTCTCTTAAGGGAGCTGCATATAAAGATTAGTATATGCGGTGATTCTGTTCAAGCAGAATTCCTGAAGGAGTAGCCTTTTAAATTCAGAAGGCAACATGGTAGAGTATAGCTGATTTGTGACAAGGAGTTATATAACGTGCAAAGAATCCCATTAACACCGGAAGGATACCGCAAGCTGCAGGCTGAACTCGAACGGCTGATAAAGGTCGAGAGACCGCAGAATATACAGGCCATAGCAGAGGCGCGCGCGCATGGCGATCTGTCTGAAAATGCCGAGTATCATGCAGCCAAGGAGCAGCAGTCTTTTATTGCGGGACGAATACAGGAACTGCAGGGAAAGATAGCGATGGCACAGGTGATTGACCCTGCAACCATAACACAGTCAAAGGTTGCATTCGGGGCCAGGGTGAAGGTACTTGATGTTGAGGCTGATGAGCAATACGTATTCATCCTCGTAGGCCCTGAAGAGGCAGATGTGAAGCAGGGCAAGATATCTATCAGTTCTCCTGTCGGCAGGGCGCTCATAGGCAAGGATGTGGGTGATACTGCCACGATCAAGGCGCCTGCCAGAACCATAGAATATGAGATCGTAGAGATCACCTTTGAGTAGATATTTCCGGGCAGAAGTTCAGGAAAACAGGCCGATACACCCAGCACACAATCTCTTGACGCTCCATCTCCCTGACAGCATGCCTCAGCCCAGGCCGGGCCAGTTCTTCATGATACAGGTCAATAAGGGCACAGACCCCCTGCTTAAGCGGGCCTTCAGCCTTTTCAGAATAACCGGCCAGGGGCTTCAGATACTCTACCGCGTAAAGGGCAAGGGTACGGAGATCCTCAAGAACATGAAGGAGGGGGCCTGGGTGGAGGCGCTGGGGCCCTTGGGAACCTGCTATCCTATGCCTCCTGCTGCATCTGTGCCTCTTGTTATTGCCGGCGGCATCGGTGTTGCCTCTGTATTTTCATTCGTTGAACTGCTTTCGGGCAGGGTTGTTGTTATTTACGGTGTTCGCACGAGGGATGATCTTCTTATGCTTGATGAATTGAAGGGATTTGCAAAAGAGGTTACCGTAATTACGGATGATGGTTCTGCAGGATTAGCAGGCAATGCTGCCGGCGCATTACGGAACCATCTGTCTCAACCCTCAGCGCTCAGCGCTCAACACTGCATATATGCCTGCGGCCCGCATCCGCTGCTTCAGGCGGTATCAGTGATCGCGGGTGAGCATGGTATACCGGCATACATCTCGATGGAGGAGCATATGGCCTGCGGCATCGGAGCATGTCTTGGGTGTGTTGTCAGGACTCGCAGCGGTTATGCAAGGGTCTGCAAGGAAGGCCCGGTGTTTGACTCCAGGGAGATCATCTGGTGAGCATGGATCTCGGCGTCAGCATAGGCGGCCTGAAACTGAAAAATCCGGTCATGACTGCATCAGGCACCTTTGGTTACGGAGAAGAATATGCTGAATTCCTTGACCTGGGCAGGCTGGGAGCTGTTGTGGTAAAGGGGCTCTCTCTTCTGCCTAAAGAGGGCAATCCGCCGCCCCGCATTGTCGAGACTGCATCCGGAATGCTCAATGCCATAGGACTGCAGAATATCGGCATCCGGAGGTTTATTGATGAGAAGATCCCGTTTCTCAGAACGTATGATACAAAAGTTATTGTCAATTTTTTCGGCGACTCTATCGAGGAATACGTTGAGGCAGCAGAGAGGCTCAGTTCTGTTGAGGGAATCCATGCGCTCGAGATGAATATCTCCTGTCCAAACAAGCAGGCGGGCTGGGGCATATTCGGAACTGACCCCAAAGTAACCACCGGGGTCGTCTCCTCTGTCAGGAAGGCGACAAATCTGCCGCTTATAGTGAAGCTGTCTCCAAACGTTACTGATATGGCGCTTATGGCAAAGGCTGCTGTAGATGCCGGCGCAGACGCCCTCTCTGTGATAAATACCCTGACAGGCATGGCGATAGATATAAGGACGCGCAGGCCTAAGCTGGCCAACAGGACAGGGGGGCTTTCAGGGCCTGCGATCAAACCGGTGGCAGTGCGTATGGTGTATGAGGTCTATAAGGCGGTCAATGTGCCGATTATCGGCATGGGCGGGATAATGCATTCTGACGATGCAATCGAGTTTATGCTTGCAGGGGCAACAGCAGTGGCCGTGGGAACTGCAAATTTTGTGAATCCCAGGGCAACAACAGATATCCTTGATGGTATAATCGCCTATATGAGGGACGAAAAGATTGCAGATATAAATATTATAAAGGGAGCAGCCCATTCCGGTTAATCCGGTCATAACGCTCACAACCGACTTTGGTCTTGCTGACCCGTATGTCGGGGTGATGAAAGGGGCAATACTGAGTATCAACCCCGGGGCAAATATCATAGACCTTTCCCACGGTATCGCATCCCATGATATAAGGCATGGGGCTTTTACGATAGGCATGAACTACAGTTTCTTTCCTGATCGGACTGCCCACGTGGTTGTAATAGACCCCGGCGTGGGCTCGCAGAGACGGCCGCTGCTTGTTGTGACAGAGCGCCATTATTTCATCGGGCCTGATAACGGCGTATTCTCCTGTATATATAAGAAGGAAGGGCATGCGCTTCAGGTGATACATATCACGGCAGACCATTATTTTCTGAAGTCCGGAAGCCCGACTTTTCAGGGAAGGGATGTTTTTGCGCCTGTTGCTGCCTGGCTTGCAGGCGGCAAGGATGTTCTGAATTTCGGAGAGGTGATCACAGATTATCTGTCTGTTGACCTTCCGATGCCTGTTGTCAGGGCTACTGTAATAGAAGGGGAGATAATACATATTGACAAATTCGGAAATGCAGTGACCAATATCAGCCGGACAGAAGTTGACGCCCTGACCGCTCAGAATCCGGAGAGGCCCCAGCAGGTGATGCTTGCCGGCAGGGAGGTTCCGATAAAGAGATTTTATGGAGATGCCCTTAACAGGGAACTCAATGCAGTGATCAACAGCTCTGAATATGTCGAGTTTTTTGTGAACCGGGGCTCTGCAGCAGCGCTATGTAATATTGCCATAGGCGATCAGGTCAGGATAATCAGCGCTCCATAATTGTCTCATTGTCCCTTGTCTGTATCTGCAGCAATAATACTTGACAGATTTAATAGACTTTTATAAGGTAAGACATGCTGAGGTTATCCACAAAGGGACAGTATGGCATGCGAGCGATGTATGAGATTGCGAGGGCAGGCAGCATTGGGCCGGTCACGATCAGGCAGATATCTGAAAAACAGGATGTCTCGGTCTCCTATCTTGAGCAGATACTAAATACGCTCCGCAAGTCCGGCATCATCCAGAGCGTGAAGGGGCCTGGCGGCGGCTATGTGCTTTCCCGTGAGCCCGGCAGGATCAGCATCGGCCAGATCCTGAGGGAACTGGAAGGGCCGGTTGCGATCACTTCCTGTCTTGATCCGGCTGAGGGCTGCATCCGGGTTGACAGCTGTGTTACACACCTTCTCTGGAAGGCGCTTGGCGAAAATATCGAGCAGTTCCTCGACAGCATATCCCTGAAGGACCTTCTTGCAGGCGACCAGCTTATCACAATACCGAAGGGTCATGGAAAAGGCAGGGCAAAGGCAGCAGCACAGCCGGTTGCCAGGATATGAAATTTGTCGAAAACGTAAAGCCTGATGTTACGACCGATATCGTTTATATGATGTGCCCCATGCATCTGCTTAAGCTTGAGGAGCAGATGAAGGAGCTCGAACCCGGACAGATCCTTGAGATAATGACAGACTATGACGGTGCGCTTGAGGATATTCCGGAGTGGTGCAAAAAGACGAACAACGAATTTCTGGGCATAGACGAGACGCCCGATTTCTTTAAATTCTATATAAAGAAGGGTGCGAAATAATCATGAAGAAATACTATGTTGACCATGTTGCGACAAACCCTCTTCATCCCGATGCGCTTGGGGCAATGATGCCTTATCTGACCGGGGAGTTCGGCAATCCCCTGAGCGTTTATGCCTACGGCATGAAGGCAAAGGAGGCTATAGAGGCGGCGCGGCAGCAGGTTGCTGCACTCGTAAACGCAAGGCCTGCTGAAGTCATCTTTACTTCAAGCGGGGCTGAGGCGAACAATTTCGGGCTGCGCGGCATTGCCCTTGCCCGGCAGAATGAGGGCAGGCATATCCTGGTGTCGAGGATGGAGCATCACTCCATACTCAATGCCGCCCGGTTTCTCGAAAAGAGCGGCTTTACCGTCACATACCTGCCTGTGGACAGGCAGGGTGTTGTTGACCCTGAGACCGTAAAGAAGATGATAACAAAAGAGACTACCCTGATCTCGGTTACGCATGCAAGCAGTGAGGTCGGCACGATCGAGCCTATAAGGGAGATAGTGAAGATAGCAAGGGAGCGCAACATCTCTGTTCATACTGATGCAGTAGCCACAACAGGCAATATACCTGTTGATATGGCTGATCTTGGCGTAGACCTCCTGAGCATGGCAGCGCATCAGTTTTACGGGCCAAAGGGCGCAGGGGCGCTCGTGGTGAAGCAGGGCACGCGTATCGTTCCGCTCATATATGGAGGCATACAGGAGTCAGGCAGGCGCGCAGGCACAGAGAATGTCCCGGCAATCGTAGGCATGGGAAAGGCGGCTGAACTGGCAAAGGCAGAACTGAACAGCAGGATGGAGTATTTGAGGCCGCTCAGGGACAGGCTGATTGATGCCATGGCACAGGTCGAGAGGGTCTATCTTACCGGCGACCCCAAAAACAGGCTTCCCGGCCATGCAAGCTTCTGCGCAGAGTATATAGAGGGTGAGGCGATGCTGCTTCTTCTTGCCTCAAAAGGCATCTTCTCTGCAAGCGGCTCTGCCTGCTCTTCAAAGGCATTGAAGGCCTCGCCTGTGCTGCTTTCGATGGGAATACCCTCCGGTCTTGCCCAGGGCTCTATTGTATTCAGCCTCGGCATGGGCAATACGCCGGAGGACATAGACTATATTGCAGCAGAGTTTCCGGCAGTGATCAAACGGCTCAGAGAAATCTCTCCCTATGCCCAGGGCTGGGGAGATAAAGAGGAAGGTGGATCATGTACAGCGACAAAGTAATGGACCATTTCACCAACCCCCGCAATGTCGGGGACATGGATGATGCAGACGGTGTAGGACAGGAGGGCAACCCGACCTGTGGGGATGCCATGAAGATCTATATCAAGGTAAAGGACGACCGCATCGTTGACGCCAGGTTCAAGACCTTTGGCTGCGGAGCTGCAATAGCGGTCAGCAGCATGGTTACCGAAATGGTCAAGGGCAAGACGCTTGATGAGGCGCTTGCCATATCAAAAGAGGCGGTTGCCAATGAATTGGGCGGACTGCCTCCCCAGAAGATGCACTGCTCCATGTTGGGCTCTGACGCCCTGAAAAAAGCGATCGAGGACTACCGCTCAAGACAGCGGAAATAGTCCATTTATCAGGCCCTGCTCGACAGATGACAGTCCCGGAGTTTCTTTACAAATGTCAAAGTGAACTGTTAGACTTTAACGATTGGGAGAGGTGGCCGAGCCGGTCGAAGGCAGCCGCCTGCTAAGCGGTTGTACGGGTAACTCCGTACCCAGGGTTCGAATCCCTGCCTCTCCGCCATCTTGGTAATGAGAAAAAAGGTTATTCAATCATCTTTAAGGAGGAAGCAAATGAAGAAGCAGATTTTGGCAGCAGTATGTGGTATCGCCCTTGTGTTGAGTTTTGGTGCATGCAAGAAGAAGGAGGAGAAGCCTCAGGCTCCCCAGGCCGGAGCTCCCGGTCAGCTCCCTCCGGGTCATCCCCAGGCTGGTGAGCAGGTTATGATGCCTAAGGGCCAGACATCGGTTGCGCTGCCTGATGCAGTGAAAGGCCAGTGGAAGTCTGTAGTTTTGGTGGTGGAGGACAAAGGCAGCAAAAAGAAGAGCGAGTATACGATTAATCTCAACAGCGATTTCAAGGTTCCCGGCTCAAACATCACCCTTGCAGTAGGAGAGTTTATCCCTGACTTCAAGATGGACGGGCTTACGATCACATCCAACTCAAATGAGCCGAACAATCCTGCGGTCGGTGTTAAGGTGCAGGAAGACGGAAATGAGATATTCAAGGGATGGCTCTATTCCAAGTTCCCTGCGATCCATCCGTTTGAGCATCCGAAGTATGCCTTGACGCTCAAAAACGGCAACAAGAAATAGGCTATTGTCACAAGATCTGCGCCCTTAGCTCAGCTGGATAGAGCGCCAGACTACGAATCTGTAGGCCGGGGGTTCGAATCCCTCAGGGCGCGCCAGCCTTATTCATGAGGCATATGATCTGTTAATAAGCAGGGCTGCAGGCATTATTTTGATGACTGCAGCCCTTTTTCTTTCGCCTTGTGATGCTCCAGACCGGCAGGCCATTGATTATCAGGCGCAATCAGACCTGTGCTATTATTATCCGATGCAGAGCCATGAAGATGTCGGTTTTATGCGAATTGCGATGGAAGAGGCCGGCCTTGCCTTCAAAAAGGGGGAAGTCCCGGTCGGCGCGGTCGTGGTCAGCAATGGCAATATAATCAGCAGGGCGCATAATCTCAGAGAGGCAACAAAAGACCCTTCAGCACATGCAGAGGTTCTGGCCCTGCGCGCAGCGACTGTTGTATCAGACTCATGGAGGCTTCTTGATGCGACGCTTTATGTGACCAAAGAGCCCTGCATCATGTGTGCAGGAGCAATCGTCAACTGCAGGCTACCCCGCGTTGTTTATGGCTGCAGAGACAGCAAGGCAGGTGGCGTTGACAGCCTGTATCAGATCCTGACTGACAGCCGCCTCAATCACCAGGTTGAGGTGGTCTCAGGAGTGCTTGAAGGCGAATCCGCATTATTGCTGCAGCAGTTCTTCAGGTCCCGCCGTTAGACGTTTCGGTATTCTTCCCTGTTAAGTAACTACAAAGACATGCCTAATGAAACCTCTTTAGCATATTTCAGTCATGCTGATGGCAGGAGCCTTATGAAGCAGCAAGCCATGGTTCATCAAGGAAAGAATATTTGCCCTGTCAATACAGGGTTTGGCAGAAACTCTGCATAGCAGAAAAATACTTTTGAGTTATCACCTTTTGGCCGCCCCGCTCTGGTTCCATGGCACTGATCTTCATGCCTGTAAATTATAGTCACCAAGCAAGGTGTTATTAGAACACAAAAAAAGATTGACAATCAGTATGAAAGTTAGTAGGATGATCTTTATTGAATGAGGTCAGTATAATTGCGTGAATGAGACTTCATAATTATAGCTTTATAGCTATAGGGATTCAGACAATATTTTAGTCAAGAAAAGTTGGGGGTGAATATATTATGATCTGCAGAAACAAATTCTTCATTCCGCTTCGCCGGTCTGTTGCAGGGTATCGCAGATTCCTGACGGGATTTTTATTTTTGGCAGCAGCCGTGGCTGCGGCCCTGCCTCTGCCTGTTTTTGCCAACGACCTTTTTGAAGACCGCGCCTGGCAGTTTGAGACAACTACTGAACGGGCGCATAAGGCTGCTGTCCTTGACCTTATTCTGAGGAAAAAGGCCGGAATGTACAAGAATACCTATAACAATACCTATAACACCACCTATGATATTTCCGGCCACTATATAGACTGCAACATGACGTCCCAGTCATTAGGCAATCAGGGCACAGCCAACCAGCAGGCCCCGGTCGGTTCACCTTCTTTGGGCGTCAGTTCAAGCACATCATCCTCAACAATCGGCAATTCAGGCACAGGCACTGTCACTGCAGGCGGCGCAACATCAGGACTGACTTCCAGTTCAGGCGAAAACAGCGACCCGACGAACACCTCGACTGCAGGCGGCGCCAACACGGTCAGCACCAACCAGTCCAATGACGGCAGCAGTCAGAATTCCTCAGCATATGACAATACCTTTTCCTCGACTGTCTCCGGGGTTTCAGGCACCGGCGGTGGGGCCAGTGTTGCCCTGAACTCCAACCAGTCTATGGCCGACAGCCAGGTTACCTCGACCATCTCCGACAGTTCGTCATGCGATTTTAATGTCGTCTCCGGCAGCGTAGGTTCGCCGATCAACAGCGGGGGTGGGCAATGATGATGCGTGTACTGCTGGCTGCAGCCTGCATCTCCCTGCTGACCGGATGTGCAACCATGAAGATGGAGACGCTGGCCCCAGGGGAGGCGCCTGTGGTGGTGGGGCCTGCTGTTCGCGCCAACAAAACCCCCCTCGACCGGGCATTGTCCTGCTATAACCTGAAGCTTGCCGAAAGCAAACAGCTTGCAGGCAATAAGCTCCAGATCGCTGTCGGCGAAATCAGGGACTACACAGGCAAGATGTCAGAGTCACAGGGCTCCGCAATTACACAGGGCGGCTCTCTAATGATCTTTTCGAGCCTGTATAAGCTGAAGGATGCCGTGACTATTCATGACCGCTTTGACACGCGTGTGACTGATGCTGAACTGAAATATATCGGGCTGAAACAGCTTGGCGACGGCAAGAGCTATGATGTCTCGGGCCAGCAGGTTCCATGGCTGCCCTACTACGGCGGCTCGATCAAGAAGTCTGACTATACGATCCTGGGCGGCATTACCGAGATCAACTACAATATCCAGTCCGGTGGCGCTGAATTCCGGATCAGCCAGATCGGCCCTGCTGCCCGCGTATATACCATGAGCGTTGCCGCTGATCTGCGGCTGGTGAACACCCAGACGCTTGAAGTGGTCTCTGCTGTAAGCCTTCAGAAACAATTTACAGGGTATGAAGTGGGGTTCGAGCTGTTCAGGTTTTATAATGTCAACGGCTCAAGCGAGCTTTTTGACGTAAATATCGGCAACAAGAGTCAGGAGCCCCTGCAGTTGGGGGTAAGGGCCATTCTCGAAGAATCCATCATGAGGCTGATTGCCGATGCAACCGGAGTTTCCCATAGCGACTGCATGCAGGACAAGTGGGAATATTCAGCGGCTGATAATCCCGGCGCCGCAAAGAAGAGAGATCCGAAAGCTGATGATATAGAGCGGATCATAAATAATTCCGAAGATATGGAGAAAAAGGCTGCATCCGGCAGCCGGCTGTATACTGACTCATCAGTTATTAAACTGATTGCAGAGGAGGGCCTGACAGGTCTGGACAGGAAATAACAGGCAATCTATTGAATCAATAACAGGCAGATCTTCAAATCAATTATTTTATGAAAAGGGGGTTCAAAATGTGTAAGTCAGTTCAGAGGAAAGGCAGTATACTGAGGCGGTTCAGGGAAAAGGGGTATGCGCTTGTATGCATTCTGATGATCCTTGCAATGTCAGTTGCCCCGTCACATGCATTGGTAACGTATAATGTCGGGTCGCCATTTTTTGGTGTTACCGAAGGCATTGATTACAATATTATCAATGACTCATTTCAGAATAATTATTTGGACGACCTTTTGGCTGAAGTGACAGGCGCACAGGTTACGAATAGCATTATCGTAAATCCAGGCGTTGGAATAGGCTCAACTGTCAATATTAACCAAATAAGTGCGTCAGTGTTTGGTAATTTATCAACCCTTTCTACAGATATTGAATTAACCTCTGTATTTGTTAATTTAATAGGCGGTGTAGCATCTATCAATGCTCAGGAGAACATTGATACGACTGCATACTCAGGGGTCAGCACCTCATCAATAACGTCAAGCATTACAAATCCTGCTACTTCTTCATCAGCCTTTCTTTTGGGCAACAGCATTTTGGCCGAGACAGTTTTAAACAAAACCGTACAGACAGCTGTCGGAAAACTCAATCCGGATTTCGACAGCAATTTTGATGGAACAGCCACTCTGTCACTCTCAAACCCTGTGTTGACAGGCGATGCAGGCATCTTTGTAGGATCAGGCCAGATCAATAGCAATGTCGCGGATGGCGCGGGCACTGGGTTTGCGTATATTGCTGGCGATAACCTTATTGCCCTGACTGTTGACGGCGTATTCGGCAGCAGCCTCAGCCTGATGGCAGACAACAACAGATTAAGCGCAGCATTTACCGGCAATAATGCGAAAAACCTGCTTTCGGTCGAGACCGGAGGCGCCCCTTCGCTTCTGTCTTCGGCAGGCATTGCAAACCTGCAGATAAACGCGATTGTTGTAAGCCAGAATGGGGATAATGCTGCCATAGGCGCAGGCGCGCAGATCTCTGCCTCGGTTCTGGATAACCGTCTGGAGTCAAGCAGCCTCTCGTTTGACGGCAACACGGTGAGTGCTTCAGCAACAGGCAGCGTTGCGGACAACAGGCTCCAGATTGAAGCCGGATTGAATGTTGACGCAGACGGCGGCCAGGCAAACAGCCTTGATTTCACATCCGGTGCTGAGACGGCAACCACCTCAGGCGGCCTTTTTCTTAATAATATGCAGATCGGCATTTTTTCAGCCATAAGCGCGACAGCCGAGGACCCTGCAGGGGCTACAGCGGCCCTCAGCGTTGACAGCCGCGGCCTGATAAGCTCAGACCTCACTGCCGACGGAAACACCTTTAAGGCCATTGCTCTCGGCAATGATGCATATATCGGCAATGATGCATACAGAAGCATTCTCGTAGGTGGGGCTACAAGCTTCACAAGCGCTGTGGCTGCATCCAACCTTCAGTCGCTCATTGATACCCCTGTCTCTGCAACTGCAGGCGGAGGAACACTCGCAGTGAACCTTGGAGGCAGCCCGCAATCAGCAGCTAATATTGATCCTGCCGATGACATTATAGGCTCTTCAATATCTGTGAAAGATAACAGTATCAGCGCCCTTGCGGTCGGCAACCGCGACCCTCTTCTGGTCAGCATCACAGGCACCACAGTGACTGACGGAATTTCGCAGACAGCAAGATCTTCTTTTGACAATGGTGATCAGGAGCTTTTTTCGACCTCAGGCATCTCTGCAATCAGCAGCCAGTATGCCACAGGCAGCAGCGTATCAGCATCCAACACCGGCGCAGGCATTAACCTCTCTGCAGGTGGTTATCCTTATTCTGGCGGAGCAGCCGGCCCTCATGTGAGCGGCGCTGCCTTTACCCAGACCGGCAACAGCATATCTTCTCTGGCCAATCTGAATGAAGGTCTTGTGGCAGTCGGTATTGATGCTAATGCGATTGATGCATCGAGCGCTGTGGCTTCGGTTCAGAGCGCAGATACGTCAGATGTTGATGCAATGACATCCGGCACGATAATCACAGGGGTAAATACAAGAAATGACGGAGCGACTGCACCCTCAAATATAGAGGTGCTGGTTGGCGACAACACAATCTCCTCTGCAGCAGGCGGAAATCTTAATGCCTCTGCCCTTGAGGTGACTGCTTCTACAACTATGGATGTTACAGGTGTGATAGACGAAGATGGCGGCAACAGCAACAGTCTGAGCCTCTCGTCAGATGCAGCGGCCGTGAACGAAACGCTTGCCGAGATGTCGGTTCTGACAGACCAGAGGCTCGATCTAAACAGCATATCTGCAACGACCGATTACAGCTACATTGCCGGAATAATCAGAAGATCTGCAGATGCGATCAGCAACAGCTTCCTGAATGTTGATGACAATAACGTTACCGCAACCGCAAGAGGCAACCTCACAACCAACAGCCTCGAGTTTTCTGCCCTTTCTGTTGATATGACAGAGGCGGAATATGATGCGCTTGGAAATTCGCCGGCAGGCTCGAACCTTGCCTCAATGGGCGCGGTCCAGGTGATAGGAGGGCAGAGCACTGTAACGGCAACTATCATTGCCGGAGCCGGCGGTGATGAGACAAGTTCACCTGAGATCCGTGGCGTCCTCGCAGGCTCAGGCGACCTCACAAACATAGCGCTCTCTGTTGACGGCAACTCTGTTGTGGCTGAAGCAACCGGCAATGATGCCACAGCAAGCCTTTCAGGCTCGGGCGGAGTCCTTGCAGAGGATGTGCCGAATGATCTGGCAGGCAGCCTCGACATTGCAGCGGTTCCAACAACCGCTTTGACTGTTGCTGATACTGCAGTCGCAAATGCGATTGTACAGAGCAATGCAGGTGCAGTCTCTGCAGAACTTGCGACAACAAATTACTATCAGATAATAGCCCGCACGCAGGCCCAGAACAATCCGGCATTAACCGGCACCGATCTAACAGACTCAGTAATCAGCGCGGACAATAATACTGCCGTGGCAGTTGCTACAGGCTCTAAGGCTGTGGCAGATACAACCTTATCGTTTAATACGCTCGAGACTTCGGCTGCAACTGCTGTGCAGCAGGCCCAGAGCGGTACAACCACTGCAGAGGTCGGCGACTTGGGCGCAGGTGTAACCATACGCGCATTTACCGCGCTGAACACTGATATCACCCGTTCTACCATAAGCGCATCAGGCAATACCGCAGGCGCAGAGGCAGCAGGCGCGAAAGCAGAGACGAGCCTTACTGCAGGCGTCGGAAGCGCAGGAACCATAGCATCTGGCTTCAGCGATGCTGCCTCATCCGGGGCGTCTGCATCCATAGCCGCAGCAGGGGCAACAGCCTCCTCTGCCGACTTTATGCTCGGCCTGCAGCAGAACATCTCCGGCCCGACTTCAGCCGTCGCAGTTGACTTGTCGGTCAATGTGCAGGGCGGTCGTTTCACAGGCGGAAGCCTTAATGCTGATGACAACCTCCTTATGGCGCAGGCCGTAGGCGGAGGCTCAACTGCCGCCATTTCTCTTGCCTCAAATGATATGACAGCTGCAGGCACAGACGCAAATACCGCCAATGCAGCCCTGTCGAGCGACCAGAGGCTCTCTGCAGCAGTTGATTCCGATATCTCGGTGTCTGATGTTACAGCTACGGCAGTAAATCTCACGGATGCTGCAAACGGAACGAACAGCGCAGAGGCGGTCTCTGTAAGCAGCAACAGACTCACGTCTTCTGCCACAGGCATAAGCGCAGCAAATACAGTCACAACTGACGTCGGCACCAGCGTTGCTGGAGATCCGAGCGGTCCGCGTTTTGGCAACATCTCCGGCGGAGATGTATCTGCGGATGGGTGGGACCGGTTGATTGTTTCTAATCAGGATATCACAGCAGACGGAGATGTTACAGCAACATCTTCGAATCTCGCCGTTTCAGCGTCGGTAACAGGTAATTCAATCCCTTATACGGTTGACGACGGCGATATTGAGGGAGATTCGATTGCTGTAAACAGCAACACCCTGATGTCACAGGCCATAGGCGGCACAGGCAGCAATGGCATTGAAACCGCAGCAGGTACGGCAATCGCATCGCTTTCGCATGCAATAGCTGCAAACCAGACATCTGCAGGAGCGACATCGGCTTATAATTGGGGTCCTGAGGTCCTTATTTATGTTGGCAACGATAGCACAGACTCGAGCCTGTCGGTCTCAGACAACAGGCTTGCCTCATCAGCCACAGGGCTTGCAGGCTCCAATGCAATCTCCCTGTCCGCCCCGGCCTCCATTACTGATGCAGGCCAGCTTGCTGCGACAAATGTGATAGGGTCAGAGCAGTCGCTGGCTGTTTCAGCATCAGTTACTGCAGAGGTGACTGACAGTCTTGCAGAACTGTTTGTGGGATTTGACGTCAGCGGAAGCGCGCTCAATGTTGATAGTAATATCATTGAGGCAAGAGCTAAAGGCGCACAGAACAGCAACAGCATCAGCGCATCAAGCGGCGCCCTCGGCGCAGACTTTGACGGAGTGGGCTTTGCGATCCATGCAGGCCAGTCCAGCGATGCTCCTGTATCTGCATACAATACAGACGCTGACATCCTGCTGGCTGTTGATGATGGCGCGGCTGACGGGTCAAGTCTTTCTCTTTCAGGCAACAGAATTATCGCCTCGGCAGCCAACCTGACAGGCGCCAACTCCATAACCGCCGAATCACTCACCGCAAACTATGGCGATCTTGAGTCGCTTGCTTTTGACAGCACATCATTAGCCTCTGCCGGCGCCGACCGTCTGATCATGAGCAGGCAGGATGTAAGCGCAACAGGCGATGTCATATCCGAGACAGATAATGCCGACATGGAGATATATGTGTGGGATGAACTGATGGGAAACAGCACTGCATACCTCAACACGAACACTGTGGCGTCCATAGCTACGGTGGCGGCAGATACCAATATATTGACCAACAGGGCAGCGACTTTCATGAATTCTTCATCGCTGATCTCGGCCATCCAGAATTCATATGCTGATGCGACTGCGAATAACCTTGAGACTGATCTTAATATCTATGTTGATTATCCGATACTCGATTCAGCTGCATCCGTCTCTGGCAACAGGGTGTTTGCATCTGCCACCGGACTGAGCGTCACCAACAGACTGGATGCCATTGCAGGCTCCATGCAGGGTGATGATCCCTTCGGATATGTATACTCCGATGACACTTCTGTCCACGAAATAAACGGGTTCTCCGCAATCAGCAGCCTCCAGACAACCACCGGCAGTATCTCGGCATATGTTGATGACCCCAATCTTTATGTAGAGTCGTACAATAACGGCGGCGATGCCATAGATAATTCGGCAGTCCGCGTTGATAATAATCTTGTCCAGGCTGCTTCAACTGCAGCCTCGGCAACAAACACCCTGATGCAGCTTGTTGATACCTCTATGGCTGATGCCCCTGCGCTTATTGCTGCTTCACAGGACATCTCAGGCAGTTCTACTGCAACTGTTGACTCGGCTGATATTTATGTTGAGGCATGGGATGGGGTTTATGCTTCTCTTGTAACGGTTGATAAAAATACTGTTCAGGCCGTTGCGATAGGCGGCACGATGACGAACTATCTCGATCCTGCCTCAGGCACAAGCATGGAGTTCTTTGGAGAGCCGGACCCGTATGTTAATGATTTTGAAAGCGAGTTTCGGGGAACCTATGGTATTGTTTCACGCCAGAGTTCAGACGCTTCTGTCTCTGCGT
>CAYUNK010000005.1:0-67813 GCA_964446125.1 uncultured Nitrospiraceae bacterium
TAACCGATGGCAAAGAGAAGGTGCATCATGTTGAGTTCGGATACAGAAACGTAAAGTTGCCGGGCAGAACAGAAGAGTTAGGTCTGCTGGTTGTCCGAGGATTCGGGCATCAGCCTACTTTGCCGCTGTCCTTCTGGATACGACCTCAAAGCTCAAAGTGATGGCCGGATATGTTCTTAAAGCAGCAAAGCGGGTCTTCGGCATCCCGGAATTCCATTACTACTGTATAGCCGACGGCTTAACGAGTATCTTCATGCGATATCCTGGCCGCATCGTTAAAATGATGCAATGTTCGGCTCAAGGAACGCTGTTCGCTTCAAGCGCTTAAAAAAATGGGGGAACTCCAGGCATAATTTCCATTGAAAATGACAAAAACATATGGTAAGTTCTATTAAATAAATTTCAGGGGGGATAACTTATGGAAGATCAAAGATCAAAGCCGATAGATTTCACTGCAATTCCTCAAACAGCCATCAAGATCATTACAAGGCCTGCCGCATTTTTCAAGGATATGCCGAAGACCGGCGGGTTTGTCGAGCCGCTCATCTTCATGGTCATAATCGGCGTTGTGAGCGGAATTATCCAGGCAGTACTGAGCCTCCTTCATCTGAGCGCTGTCGGCAGCGCCATCGCAGGCATAACGGCAATAGTGATGATGCCGGTTGCAGTGCTTATCTTCGGCTTTATCGCCGCAGGCATTGCCTTTCTTGTCTGGAAACTTATGGGCTCGACCGAAAATTATGAGACCGCATACCGCTGTGTTGCATACACCTCTGCTATTTCGCCGATCACCACGGTCTTTGGGGTCATACCCTATCTCGGCGCAATCATCGGAATCCTGATCTGGACATTCTATATCGTGATTGCGAGCGTTGAAGTGCACAGGATTCCTGCGAAAAAGGCCTGGACCGTATTCGGCATCATTGCGGGTGTGCTGGCGCTTATGAGCCTGAACGCAGAGATTGCTTCACGAAAAATGGCAAGTGATGCCGGCCGCCTCCAAAGGCAGATGGAAGAGGCCGGAAGGGAGATGCAGCGGAGCGCTGAAGAGTCCAGAAGGGCTGCTGAAGAGTTGGGAAAGGCAGCCCAGAGGCAGTCTGAAGAGGCTCAAAAGGAGATGATGAAGCAGGCAGAGGAGATGCAGAAGGCCTCTGAAGAGATGAGAAAACAGCTCGAAGAACTCCAGAAACAGCAAAAGAAATAAGACGTCTTATTCCTGTAATAACAAGAGGCCCTGCAAAACCTCAGGGCCTTTTGTTTACTCGTATCGCAAGGCCTCTATCGGATCGAGAAGCGATGCCCTGTATGCAGGATAAAACCCGAAGAATATGCCGACAAGGCCCGAAAATCCGAAGGAAAGCAGAATAGAAAAGACAGAAACGACTATTGACCAGCCTGCGAGGTTCGCAAGCACGTTCGATACGGTAATGCCGATGATAATGCCGATGATCCCGCCGATCATCGAAAGCGTCAGGGCCTCGATGATGAACTGAAGTCTGATATCCCATGTCTTTGCGCCGACCGCCATCCTGATGCCGATCTCCCGCGTCCTCTCGGTTACGGAGACGAGCATGATATTCATGATGCCGATTCCGCCCACGATCAGCGATACTGAAGCGATAGCGCCCAACAGTATGGTCATCACTTTTGTGGACTGCTCTGCGGTCTGGAGCATCTGGGTAAGGTTTCTGACCGTGAAATCGTTCTCCTGTCTGGGGCCTATCTTGTGGCGCTGCCTCAGCAGTTCAGTGATCTCCTGCTCTGCAATCGAAAGCTCCTCTGTTGATCTTGCCTTGACCGTCATCAGCCTGATCATACCCGGGAATGCGGTTCCGAACAGCTTCTTCTGTGCAGTGGTTACCGGTATAAAGATTGTGTCGTCCTGGTCCTGACCATTGGGCGACTGCCCCTTTGCCTCAAGGACGCCGACCACTGTGAAGGGGATCTTCTTTATGCGGACCACCTGGCCGATCGGATCAATGCTCCCGAAGAGGTTGTCCACGATGGTCTGGCCGATCAGGCATACCTTAGTGGCGCTCTTGACGTCATCCTCAGTAAACGGCCTGCCTGCTGAGAGGGTCCAGTCCCTCACAACGAGCATATTGGGCGATGTGCCGGTAACGCCTGTGGACCAGTTCTGGTTTCCGTATACCACCTGGGCAGTGCCGCCAAGGATCGGGGCGACTGCCTGGACTGAGGGACATTCCCTCTCGACCGCCTCGGCATCGGCCAGCGTAAGGGTCGGTTGTGTGCCCGATCCCATGCGGATGCCGCCTGCTGTGCTTGCGCCGGGAAGCACCATCAGCAGGTTGCTGCCGATGCTTGCGATCTGCTCAGAGATCTTCTGGCGGGCTCCTGTGCCGACCGCAAGCATTGCTATAACAGCTCCAACTCCAATGATCATGCCGAGCATGGTCAGTCCGGAGCGCATCTTGTTTACTCGAAGGGCCCTGAAGGAGATGCGGATGGTCGAGGGGATATTGATCATGGAGTCTGAACCGCAGCAATACTCGCTTCAAACAGGTCGGGAATCTGCAGATGAAACAGCGCAGTGACACCCTGATATGTTGCCCTGACTGCGCAAACAGACCGGTGGTCAAACCATAACCATACGATCGGAGCAATAATCATCTGCCGCTCAAAGATAGTGTCAGTTTGCGCGGTTTCGGATGCATGTTCCAGCCATTGTTCCCTTCTCACGACAGCACCCTCGCCTCATCACTCACAATACAGCCGTCAAGAAAACGTATAATCCGCCTGCTGTATGCTGCTATGTCAGCCTCGTGCGTCACAAGCATGACCGTAATCTTTGCCTCTGTATTGAGCTGCACAAAGAGTTCCATGATCTCTGCGCTCGTTTTTGTATCGAGGTTGCCGGTCGGCTCATCAGCAAGGATAAGCGGGGCATTGTTCACCAGCGCCCGGGCAATGGCAACACGCTGCTGCTGGCCCCCGGAGAGCTGATTGGGATGGTGATGCTCCCTGCCCTCAAGCCCGACCTTCCTGAGCGCTGCCATGGCCTGCTGCCTCCGGTCATGGACAGAAACACCGTTATACAGAAGCGGCAGTTCAACATTCTCTATAGCCGCGGTCCTCGATAGCAGATTAAAGCCCTGAAATACAAACCCTATCTTCCTGTTTCTGATCTCTGCGCGCTCGTCCCTGCTTAATCCTCCCACATCAGAGCCGCTCAGGATGTAGCGGCCGGCAGTAGGCTTATCCAGGCAGCCCAGTATATTCATCAGCGTTGACTTGCCGGATCCCGAAGGCCCCATGACCGAAATAAACTCGCCCTCTTCGATCTTCAGGTCTGTAGGACAGAGCGCCCTCACCTGGATCTCTCCAAAGGTGTACGTCTTGCTGATGCCCTGCGCCTCGATCAGACTCATATCAGAACATTCTCGGCCCAGCAGCAGGCCTGCCGGCGGGCTTGCCTGTCGCCTCGACAATAACCTCCTGGCCTTCCTTAAGGTCGCCCGAGAGCAGTTCGCTCGACATGCCGTCGCTGATCCCTGTGCTTACCGTAATCCTCTTTGGCAGGTTATTTTCGAGTATCCAGACCGCAGGCCCCTTCTGCTGCCTGGCTGGCCTGCCCTTTTCAGGTGAGGCCGGGCTGAAGCGCAGCGCTGCCTTAGGCAGCTTAAGCACATTGCTCTGCGTAGATGTTATTATCGAGACATTTGCGGTCATGCCGGGTTTGAGCCTGAGTTCAGGGTTGGAGACCTTCACCACGACATCATAGGTGACGACATTCTGGACAGAAATCGGGGCATTCCTTACCTGAAAGACCGTTCCCTTGAAGGTTGTCTCGGGATATGCATCTACCGTAAAATCAACATCCATGCCTGAGCTGATCCTGCCTATGTCTGCCTCGTCAACACTCGTATTGATCTGCATCTTGGTGAGGTCCTGCGCGATCGTAAAGAGTGTGGGCGTCTGAAAACTGGCCGCAACTGTCTGGCCCACATCCACATTGCGCGAAACAACAATGCCGTCAACCGGAGATATGATCCTTGTATAACGCATATTCGTCTCTGCCGTCCTGAGCGTTGCCTCTGACTGCGCGATCTGGGCCTGTGAGGCGGACACCTGCGCTTTGGCCGTCAGAAAGTTCGTCTCTGCAGCATCAAGGTCTACTCTGGCAATGAGATTTCTTGCATACAGCTCTTTTGCCCTGTTCAGTGAGCGCTGCGCATCTGCAAAGGATGCCTCTGATTTCTCGATGTTCGCCCCGGCAAGCAGGAGCCCGGCTCGCGCCTGCTGAACCTGGGCATCGAAAGATGCAGGGTCTATCCGGGCAATGACCTGGCTCTTTTTTACTGCAGAGTTAAAGTCCACAAAGATTTCCTTAATCGTGCCCGAGACCTGTGTGCCGACAAGCACCGTTGTGACGGCATTTACTGTGCCTGATGCAGAGACTGTGGAGGTTATATCACCCCGCAAAACCTTCTCGGTGCGGTATTTGATATCATTTCCCTTGCTGAGACGCCAGTAATATCCGGCTGCTGCCAGAAGAGCCGCAACAACAATAATGGCAATGATCTTTTTCATCAATCCTCCTGCTTCAGCCGGAATCCCGGAAACCTATTAGTTGATATTTGCTTCTGATAAAAAAATGCGGTAGCCGGTGGGGGACCGGCTACCTTAGGAGGGGTTTTTCTAAGGGGGGGGTTCCCCTTTGAAATAAGCATATAAAAACAATGTGAAATCAATATGAATTAATTATTAAACATGCTTAATAAAGTCGCTTCATCTTTTCCCTATGGCCTTTTCGAGGCTTGCGACTGCCACCTTATAGTCATAGAGGGCCTGTATATGGGCTGCCTTTGCATTGCTCAGCGCAACCTCGGCGTCTGTCACCTCGATAGGGTTGCCAACTCCTGCTGCGTACCTGCCTGAGGCGATCTTATGGTTTTCTTTGGCTTGGCGCACAGTAATCTCTGCAGTTGCGATCCTCTCTTCCGATTCAACCAGACTGAGATAGATCTGATTAACCTCAAGAAATACGCTTTGGCGAAGCGCCTCCTCATTGGCCTTTACTATGCCGAGGTTTGCCTCTGCCTCTGAAACCTGATGCCTGGTAAGAAATCCGTTAAAGATCGGTATGGACAGGGTCATGCCTGCAGTCCAGGAACTGCTGCTGTCATCAAACCTGTCGCCTGCCCTGGTCCAGTTCAGATTTCCTGTCAGCGCCGGGAAATATCCTGTTTTTGCGGCATATACAGCCTTTTCTGCCGCAATACGGCGGGCAGTGAGCGCCTGCAGTTGCGGCCTGTTGTCATAGGCCTTTATTACCGCCTGTTGCAGGGTGATGATATATTTTGAAAAAGAAAGGTTATCCTCTATCTCATACTCAGGCAGATCAGTGGCCCCCATGGCATTATTAAGCGCAACTACTGCGAGCCTGACCGCATTGTCTGCCTTGATCAGGTTAAGTTTTGCAGAGCTAAGGTCAACCTCTGCCTTTGTCACATCGAACTTCGGTTTGGTGCCGACCTCGAAAAATGCCTTTGCCCTTTCGAGGTGAAGCTGAAACTGCTCCACAGTCTCCCGGGCAACGGTTCTGTTTCTTTTTGTCCGCAGGATGTTGTAGTACGCCTGCTTCACATTCAGGCTGATCTGCTGCTCAGTATTTTCAAGCTCAGCCCTTGAGGCCTCGATATTCTGGCTCTGAATACTGACATTCGTCGCGGTCTTTCCAAAATCATAGATCATCTGCCTCGCTGTTATGCCGGCAGAGAATTGGTCATAGGCATCAGAGGAGACCAGTCCGCCAAAAGCGCCTGATGCAGGCTTGATCCTGCTGTAGCCGACTGCTGCATCAAGGCTCGGCCAATAGCCTGCCCCTGCCTGCTGCTTTTTTGCTTCGTTCACAGCGACCGACCCCTGCCCTGCAAGGACACCCGGATGCATCTTCAGTCCGATCTGTATCGCCCTGTCAAGGGTTAAGAGTTCGCCCCTGCTGATTATGCCGTCAGCATACGCAGATGGCGCAAAGGCAATAGCAGTCACAAGCAGCAACATAACAATTCTCTTCATATATCGTTCCTCCGGTTACAGGCATTCATCGTGCAACTATTATACACCTTCCATCAGGCCTTGACAGAGCCCTGCCCCTGCAGGTTGACCCTGAACCTGCCTCTTACCCATTCCTGCACCCTTCACATATAATAATATATCTATTGATTACGGCACAGACTTCTGATAATATTTTTTCCATGAAGGGGTTTCGGCTGTCGCTTAGGGGATTGCTGCCTATGCAGTTGGCCATGTCAGTCCTCCGTATGCTTGCAGCCCTGCCGGTGCCGCAAAACATCAGTTGGCTGGACCAGACTGCCGGTCATTATTCTTTACTCCTCCAGTTCCGAGATCAGGCAGAGTAGCGGCCATGCATAATAGAAACCACGATGACAGCAGGTCGGTGACCTCAATGAGTGCATGGCTATAGAAAAGAAAAAGGCAATGTAAGAGACTACCTTACTTAATATTCAGGGTCAAGAGGAGGTATCACATGAAGCAGGCCGCGATCAGATGGAATCAACTGCCTTTTGCCGGGATCATCAGGCTGATACTGGGGTCAATGTTCGCAATGTTTTTTTTCACGGCATGCGCTACAGGAGTTGACCATGTAAAACTGTATGAGCCTCTGGAGTACAAACCCTCAAAAGAAGCGGTAATAAAAGAGGCAGAGGCTGCTGCTTATGCAAGCGGAGCAACAACACCTAAAATCAAGATAGCGCTGAACAGGGTTAAGGACAGCCGGCAGGATATTTCGTGCATCGGAGCGAAGAAGAATACATACGGGATCAAAATGGGAAAAGTTGACGTTGAGGAAGGCGTTGTTTTTGTGGATTTATTCAGACAACATCTGATCACATCATTTCAGAAGGCAGGCTATGAAATTGTGCCGTACAAGTCTTCAAACCCCGGCTCTGTTGACAAGACAGATGACGTCAAAGCCATTGTTGACGCTGAAGTCAGATCTTTCTGGGTAGAGTTTATGCCTGGGGTCTTTGTGGTAGATGCTGAAAGTGATGTCAGTTTCGACGTTCGACTAAAGGATATCGGGCATAGGGAAATTTGGGAAGAAACCTTTCGGGGAAAGGGAAAAGTCTCATCCGGCATTGCAATTACAAGAAGCATGTTTGAGGAGAGCATCAATCTCGCATATTCTGAGGCAATGAATAAATTCTATACTTCTGTTTCCGGAGATGAGTTCCGAAGTCTGTTGATGAAATAAGGAGCCCTGCAAACTGAGGGGAAGATACTGCCTGAATCAAAACTAAGGCAGAGGCATCAGCAGGGTCAGATCTTTGGGTGCTGCTGCAAATAAAATACTGGCGTACTGCAAAATATGACGATATAATGGGGCAGGGATCATTGAACTGGAGGGCAGACTGAATGATTGCACTTCTGCATGGCCACAGAAGGCTGAGTCAATCAACCTCATCTGATAATCCTCCTGATTGACCAACATAAATCAACTGCAGGACTGATTGACATTATCGTATTTGGTAAGCAGCCCATTTATACTTGACCGTTGGAGATCTTTTCGCAGTAGTTATTTGAAATCACCAAGTCAGAGGAGGATGATAATGAGCGAAGACAAGAAATGTCCGGTAACAGGCAAATCCGGCAGAACCCGCAGCAGCAGAGGCACATCTAACAGGGACTGGTGGCCAAACCAGCTTAACCTTGGCATCCTTCACCAGCATTCCCCCAGGTCCAATCCAATGGGGCCTGACTTCAACTATGCCGGCGAATTCAGGAAACTGGACTTTGCTGCCCTGAAAAATGACCTCTCGGCCCTGATGACCGACTCGCAGGACTGGTGGCCGGCTGATTGGGGACATTACGGCGGGCTCTTCATCCGCATGGCCTGGCACAGTGCAGGCACGTACCGCACCGGCGACGGCCGCGGAGGAGGAGGCACAGGCAACCAGCGTTTTGCGCCTGTCAACAGCTGGCCTGACAACGGCAATCTGGACAAGGCGCGGCGACTGCTCTGGCCTGTAAAAAAGAAATATGGCAGCAAGATTTCCTGGGCCGACCTGATGATCCTGACCGGCAACGTGGCGCTCGAGTCCATGGGCTTCAAGACCTTCGGTTTCGGAGGAGGCCGCGTTGACATCTGGCAGCCGGAGGAAGACATCTACTGGGGAGCAGAGTCAAAATGGCTGGGCGATGAGCGCTACAGCGGGGACCGCGAGTTGGAACAGCCGCTTGCTGCTGTGCAGATGGGCCTGATCTACGTAAACCCTGAAGGCCCCAACGGCAACCCGGACCCTGTGGCTTCGGGCCGGGATGTGCGCGAGACCTTCAGCCGCATGGGCATGAACGACGAGGAGACTGTCGCGCTGACTGCAGGCGGCCACACCTTTGGCAAGGCCCACGGAGCAGGCGATCCGAAACTGGTGGGGCCTGAGCCTGAAGCAGCGCCCATCGAAGAGCAGGGGCTCGGCTGGAAGAACAGCCTCGGCAGAGGCAGGGGCAAGGACACTATCACCAGCGGCATTGAGGGCGCATGGAAACCAAACCCAACCAAGTGGGACATGGGGTACTTTGACATGCTCTTTGGCTACGAGTGGGAACTCACCAGGAGTCCGGCCGGCGCTCATCAGTGGCAGGCAAAGGATGTGAAGCCGGAGCATATGATCCCGGATGCCCATGACCCATCAATAAAGCACCGGCCCATGATGACCACGGCTGATCTGTCTTTGCGGTTTGATCCGGTATATGAACCGATCGCACGCCGCTTTCACAAAGATCCGGAGGCCTTTGCCAATGCCTTTGCCCGCGCCTGGTTCAAACTGACCCATCGCGATATGGGGCCCAAGGTGCGGTACCTCGGCCCTGAGGTGCCGGCCGAGGACCTGATCTGGCAGGACCCCATCCCTGCTGTCAACCATAAACTCATCAATAAGACAGACATTGCCTCACTGAAGAAGATGATCCTGGAATCAGGCCTGTCGGTGTCGGAGCTGGTCTCGACTGCATGGGCCTCTGCCTCAACCTTCCGTGGCTCTGACAAGCGAGGCGGGGCCAACGGAGCGCGCATCCGCCTGGCACCGCAGAAAGACTGGGAAGTGAACCAGCCGGTGCAACTTGCAAAGGTTCTGAGCAGGCTCGAAACCATCCAGCGGTCGTTCAACCATGAACAGAAGGACGACAGGAGGGTCTCGATGGCAGACCTCATTGTACTTGCAGGCTGCACAGGGGTAGAGGCAGCAGCCAGGGCTGCCGGTCAAACAGTGGAAGTTCCCTTTACTCCGGGCCGCACGGATGCAACGCAGGCCCAGACTGATCTTAAGTCCTTTGCTCTGCTTGAGCCCGAGGCCGACGGCTTCCGGAATTATCAGAAAAAAGCATTCGTTGTTACTGCCGAGGAGATGCTGGTGGACAGGGCACATCTTCTGACACTGAGCGCACCCGATATGACCGTGCTGATAGGCGGTCTGCGCGTGCTGGGCGCCAATGCAGGAGGCTCAAAGCACGGCGTCTTCACAAAACAGCCCGGTATGCTGACCAATGACTTCTTCATAAATTTGCTTGACATGAGTACTGTCTGGAAGCCCAAATCCGATGCCGGGGACGTATTCGAAGGCCGCGACCGCGCAACAGACGAACTCAGGTGGACAGCCACCCGTCTGGATCTGATCTTCGGCTCAAATTCGCAGCTGCGCGCCCTGGCCGAGGTCTATGCGCAGGACGATGCAAAAAAGAAGTTCGTGGCCGACTTCATTGCAGCCTGGAACAAGGTGATGAATCTGGACCGCTTTGACCTTAGCTGAGCTGCCTTGCTGTATTGCAGTAATAGCAGGGCCAGGCTGATCCTGTGTGGGTTTTCGCCTTGTTAATCGCAATCAGACCCGGCTCTGCCTTATTCATTTCTTTAAGGATCAGCGTGATACAGACAACAGGGTCAAGAAATGGTCAGGCAGGAGGCTGATCTTCATGCCCTGAACAAATCAACCTTATTGCCTTTCCGGCCGGTAAAGCTCCCGCAGCCCTGTAATGATAAGTGTGAGCAGGGTTATCGGAATTACAAAATAGAGCATGACTGCACTTAACCTCGGCAGGGCGTCATGGTGCGATGCGGCCAAAACAAGATACAGTGTGTATGCCACGTAGTAACCAAGAAACAGTGCGCCTTCCTTTCGGCTGATCACGCCGTCGGTAAAGAATATGGGAAGGCACGCAAATGCGACTGCAATCATTACAGGGATATCAAAGCCGGAGACCGCTGCTGAAACCTCAATGCCGGCAGGCGCAACAATACTGGCTGCTCCAAGCACCCCCAAAATATTGAATATATTGCTGCCGACGACATTGCCGACAGCAATGTCGCGCTCACCTCGGATTGCCGCAATAACCGAGGTGACGACTTCGGGCAGGGAAGTGCCGGCCGCCACAATCGTCAGTCCGATAACCAGTTCGCTGATGCCCATATAGTTGGCAAAGGAGACTGCGCTGTCAACGAGCCAGCGTGAGCCATACACCAAAAGTGCAAGGCCGCCAATCACCATCGCAATATTTTTCAGCCAGGCGTTGCTGCCTCTGCTGTTTACTCCAAATTCATGGGCATATTCGTCTTTTATATCTTCACGCTCCCTGCGGCCCTGGTAAATCAATACCAGGATATATATTACGAGTCCGGCCACCAGCATGATGCCGTCAGTGCGGCTGAAGTATTCATCCAGCGACAGGACAAAAACCATGACAGAGAGGGCTATCAATAGCGGCACTTCGAGGCGCACCAGTTTCTGCGATACTGCCAGTGGAACAATCAGCGCTGATATTCCCAAAATAAAGAGGACATTGAAAATATTGCTGCCGACAACGTTTCCGACTGCTATGCTTGATTGACCAGAGAGGGCTGATTTGACGCTCACTGCAAGTTCGGGAGAACTGGTGCCGAAGGCCACGACTGTCAGCCCTACAATCAGGGGAGATATGCCGAGGGCTGCAGCAATGCGGGATGAACCCCTCACTAATGATTCTGCGCCTACGATCAGGAAGACCAATCCGGCAATAAAGAAAATAACCGTCATTGAGATCTATCTACCGATGCTGCCGGTCATATCTTCCATTTGATCTGAAATTCGATCTCTTCCTCTGAGTCGGTGCGTTCGTGTTCAATATTGACAACAGCAGCAGGCGGAATGACTACGCGTTCACCTGCGAGCTGTATCCTGAAGCGTTGGCCTTTTTCTATGCAGTCTGCAAGTCTCCTCAGTTTCATGACAAACTGCTTTGCCGGATAATCTCTCTCAATATCCCTCTTTTGCTTTCCTTTTCGTGCCGGCATATAATTTACACCTCCATTATCAGAATTCATCACGAATAACCTCAACTCTCTCAGCGCCAGACATATCCTCTGCCCTTCATACAGAAGGACTCGCAGGCTGCGGCCTGTCAGGAGGATTTACAGAGAGTGCGGCACTCCTCAGCGTCCTTCGAATGCTGCAGTTCTGTTTTGGTCCGGCTATACCACCCATCAGCCGAAAGATCAGCAGATCTTCCCGTAGAGACTGCTGTGCTGCACCCGGCCAGGACAAGCAATATTCCCCAACCTATTATCTCTTTCATTGACAGCCTCCTGTTGCACTTGTACTTCATGACAGTCATACTGATCACCGGAGTTTCAGCGCACTGTTTTCTCCAGACAGCCTCAGACAGTCAGGGTCATCACAGTGATCCCTATGAACAGATTATACATCAGCTGATCAATCCTTTGCCGGAAACCCTGCAGGCCTGACTTAAGAACATCATAAATGGTTTCATCAGATAAATTTCAAATAATTCTTGACACTACAGCAGCAAATCAATAAGTATATTCATACAGAAATCATGATTCTGTTATTTTCCGGAGAGAGGTCCAGAATTGGTGAATAAAAGATATAGTTTTCTTTCCCAGGTCAAAGCCTGTTATTACAATTCAGGCAGAGTATTTGGCCATTGTTTAAGCATGCCTGACCGCAAAACATGCGGCAACGCTCTTCTCAGACGGGTGCGCCTCTGGCATATCTGCAATAACAAGATATTTGTTCAGCGCTCATTTACGGCAATCCCCCTCTCTTTATAATGGGCCTGCAAAGAATCATCCCGGCAGTTGTCGCCGTCACTCTTTTTATGGCTTTTTTCGGGCTTGGCTCTGTTACGCTCTTCGATGTTGACGAGGCAGTGTTTGCACAGGCAACAAAGGAGATGACAGAAAACAACAACTGGCTGACGCCGACTTATAACGGAATCAACCGTTATGACAAACCTATATTATTTTACTGGCTGATGGCAGGGTCTTATAAGGCTTTCGGTATTAACGAGTTCAGCGCAAGGCTCCCCTCAGCAACTGCAGCATGCATACTTGTCCTGTCACTTTTTTTCTTCGCGAAACAGACCCAAGGCGATAAGTTTGCGCTATATACAGTTGTGATATTTGTATTGTCGCTATATTTTCTGGTTTATTCTCATGCCTCTGTAACAGATATGACTCTTTCGCTTTTCATATCACTTGCCCTTTTCTCTTTTTATCTTTATCAGGAAAACAGTGAAAAACGTTTTTTTATATACGGTTTTTATTTTTTTTCAGCCCTCGCCTTTCTTACCAAGGGGCTCATAGGAATAGTCTTCCCCTTTGGAGTTGCGTCTGCATACATGTTTTTCATCCGGAAATGGTCCGGGATTGGGAAGGTCTTCAATCTGAAAGGAATTATGATCTTTCTTGTTGTTGCTGCTCCATGGTATATTGCCCAGCTGGTTGTCAATGGACAGGAGTTCGTTGATCAGTTTATTATTAAACATCATTTTAAACGCTATTTGGATGTCATATCCGGACACAAAGGCCCTTTTTACTATTACATTCCGGTTCTTCTGGCAGGTCTGTTCCCCTGGAGCATATTCCTTCCCATGGGGATCAGCAATGCAGTAAAGACAAAAGATCGCTTCTTTCTTTACGCCTTGATATGGTTTGCTTTTGTATTCATATTTTTCTCCTTATCCACCACTAAGCTGCCCAATTACATATTGCCTGCTGTGCCCGCTGCTGCCATGCTCATTGCATCTGCAATGAGCCGGCAGGCAGACAATATGAAGAGCTGGTGGAAATACTCCAGCCTTATTCTTGCGCTCCTTATGCTGCTCATGGCGGCAGCTTTTATGCTTTCAAAGCCATACATGCTGAAATACGCCATCTATGACATTAACTGGGTTTATATGCCGGCCGCTTTGCTTATGAGCATGGGGCTTCTTTTCCTTTACTCTGCCTTCTCAAGGAAGTCTTTCTTCCTGCTCATATCGGCGCTGGTCATGGCTTATCTGATCATACTTTCGGCAAAGTCAGTGCCGATTGCGAGTAATTTTCTTCAGGGCGCTCTTCACCGGTATAGTCTCTATGCAAAAAGCAGGCTTCAGCCTGAGCAGAGGATTATAGTGTATAAGGTAAATATGCCGAGCATCCTTTTTTATTCTGACCGCAAGATCATAAATACCGGGAGCGTTGCTGATATGGAAACCGCGCTTCAGTCCGAAGGAAAACCTTTCCTTGCCATTACGAAAACAAAGCAGATTGAACATCTGATCCCTATGGGGTTTGAGGTGATTGAAAGTGACAAGAAATATGCGCTTCTCGAAAAAAAGTAATACTGCAGTTATAGCATTATTTTTTCTGGCGGCGCTTTTATTTTCGTTTTTTTACCTTGATCAGCTTTTCATTTTATGGATAAAGGATTTCAAGAATGGCAATTCAGATGTCTACAGATTTATTGATGCCATCTATCCTGCAGTAAATTATGCTTCACATGGGCTCACCTTCATAGCGCTTTCTCTGCTTTTTATGCTGGCCAGGACTCACAGCGAGAAATTGTATACTGCCGGATCTTCATTGCTTGTCGGCTTTCTTGCAACAGGCATTGCAGTTCAGATTTTTAAACACCTCATCGGCAGGGCACGCCCAAGAATTGCTGATTCTCTTATTATTATAGGCCCGTCACTGAAGAGCGGTTATGATTCATTCCCTTCAGGCCATACTGCGGAGGCTTTTTGTTTTGCATATATGCTCTCATATTATTTTCCAAAGGGCCGGGCTGTTTTCTACTTCCTTGCACTTCTGTTCAGCGCCAGCAGGCTGAAGGGGCCCTCTCATTTTCCTGCAGATGTTATGGCTGGAGCAGTTTTTGGTTATTTCATGGGCAAGCTCACAATCGGTCACATAGCCCCCCTTGTTATGAATAAGGTGGCAGCAATACGCAGCAGGAATAATTCTTAAGGAGATCCATCATCCGGCATATGCGCCCGGACAGCGGTTGACATAAGAAAGGCCGGCCATTTCTGACCGGCCTTTCTTATTTTAATTCGTAATTACTTCTTTGCAGGTGCTGCAGGTGCTGCTGCCTTCGCATCAGCCTTCTTCTCCTCAACCTTTGCTGCCGGTGCTGCTGCCTTCGCATCAGCCTTCTTCTCCTCAACCTTTGCCGCAGGAGCTGCCGGCGCCTTCTGTGCGTCAGCTGCAAAAGCTGCTGTCACTGCAAATGTAAACATAAGTACAATGATCAAAGCCATTACTTTCTTCATGGTATTCACCTCCTTTATTCTGAAGTTGCCTTTTCTTTGAAGGTCTCGGTGGTCTTTTGCAACCATGATGCCAACTTATCAGATATTGTGAAATTCCAGGATATGCAGATAATTCATCATGTTATGAACTGCTGTTCCTCAAACACGACTATGATTAAGGCATGGCTGCAGGTGCGATATCTTTTTTTGGGAAAACCCTTTCTCTATTGGGAAACTCTCGACCAGATGATCATGATCTGTTGGAAAAAAAGGGGGAAGAGGAACCTCCCGGGGGGGGTGGAGGCTCCTCTTTGTTGAAGAAGCTTTATAAGCCCTTTTGCTGTATAGGCTGACCAGGTCTTCTGAGGAATGCCGGCAGGTCCATCTCTTCTTCATAAGCAAAAATGTCGCGCGAAAGCGCAGGCTCAAGTCCGTAGCTAAGGCTCTTTGCAAGCACACGCTCAGACGCCTTCATCGAAATCGCCTCTCTCATATCCCTGCTTATCACCGGTTTGATCTCCCTCACTTCTTCCTTTGGAGCCCATTTTGGAATTTCAGGCAGTTCCACCTTCTGCCTTCTTTCATCAAAGCCCGTTGCGATTACGGTCACTCTGACCTCATCGTTCATGTCAGGGTCAATGACCGCGCCCAAAATTACCACAGCATCTTCATGCGCATTGTCGTATATGTATGAAGCAGCAGACTGGATGCCGTCATGGGAAAGCTCAAGTCCGCCGGTAATATTGATCAGCACACCCTTTGCGCCTTCTATGGACGAATGCTCGAGAAGCGGGTTGGAGATGGCCTTCTTTGCCGCTTCAAAGGCCCCGCTGTCGCCCTTGGCAATGCCTGAACCCATAACTGCGCGGCCCATACTCTCCATCACTGTCTTGACGTCCGCAAAATCCACATTGATAAGGCCGGGCACAAGAATAATATCAGAGATGCCCTGCACCGCATGCCTCAGCACATCATTGGCAATCGAAAAAGCCTTGATCATAGGCGTTCCTTTTTCTACTACAAGGCTTATCTTGTCATTGGGGATCACGATCATGGTATCAACGCAAGTGGCAAGATCCCTTATGCCCTCTTCGGCATTCTCTTTACGCCTCTTGCCTTCATAATAAAACGGTTTGGTCAGGATAGCCACTGTCAGGGCGCCCATCTCCTTTGCAATGCTGGCGATCACAGGCGCAGCTCCGGTGCCTGTGCCCCCGCCCATTCCGGCTGTGATGAAGACCATGTCGCAGCCGTCCAGCATATCCATGATGGCAGCCCGGTCCTCGATGGCAGCCTGCCTGCCGATCTCGGGGTTCGAGCCGGCGCCCAGGCCCTTGGTAGACTGCTTGCCGATCTGCACCTTAACCGGCGCAAGCGACGATTCAAGAACCTGCAGGTCTGTGTTGACTGCTATAAACTCAACGCCGTGCATATGCGATGAGATCATGTTGTTAATGGCATTGCCGCCTGCTCCTCCCACTCCAACCACCTTGATCCTGGCATTCTGGCCTCTTACCTCTTCAATTTCAAACATACGATACCCCCTTTTTATTATTCTGATCTGTCTCAAGGAAATCCTTGTATCCAAAGGCATTCTTTATCTTTTCCGTAACTCTTGCCAGCACGTTGTCTGTTGTGTCGCGAAGCAGCGCTGCACCTTCTTGCCTCTGAACTGCGTAAGCAACAAGACCGGCCACTGCAGCATAAGCCGGCGTCCGCAGGATATTTTTCATCCCTGCCATCGCCCGTGGCAGCCCAACGCGCGCAGGCATAAACATGATGGATGCTGCAAGGCCGGTAATGCCGCCCAGCAGCGCTGTGCCGCCTGTCAGGATCAAACTGCGGGCAGATAAGCAGTCTTCGCCAAAGGCTCTGACCTCATCCCTGACCTGCTCGAAAAGCTCTTCGCATCGCGGCTCAATAATCGAGGTAACCATATGTCTGCTGACCGTCCGCGGCTGCCCATCCCTGCCCATTATCTCTATCCTGTCGTCTGAGGCCGCTGGCCGGGCAGGGTAAAGGCCGACCGCTTTCTTGATCCTGTCGGCTTCCTCCAGAGTCACCTTCAGGCCGACCGCCAGATCATTTGTGATATGCAGGCCGCCGATGCCGACAACCGAGGCGTGAACCATGGCTTTGTCCCTGAAAAAGGCAATGTCTGTTGTGCCGCCGCCTATATCCAGAAGCAGGGCTCCCTGCCTGATTTCATCAGGGGTAATCACGGCTGCTGCTGTTGCCGCAGGCCCAAAAACAGCATCCAGGATCTCGATACCCGCCTCTTCGCATGCCTTTGCGAGCTTCTGCACTGACGGCGTATATGCAGTAAGTATATGGACAATTGACTCAAGCCTCACCCCTGACATACCTGTGGGGTCAGCGATTCCGCCCTTCCCGTCAAGCACAAATCCTGCAGGGATAATGTGGATCGTCTCGCGATCGAGCGGTATGTATACGGTCTTTGCAGCATCAATCGCGCGCAGCCGGTCAGATGCAGAGATTTCCCTGCTGTCAAGACCTATAAGCCCTCTGCTCAAAAAACCTTTAATGTGCTGTCCCCCAATATTGACAACAGCAGAGGCTATCTTCCTGCCTGCCTCAGATTCGGCCTCTATTACCGCATCCCGGATAGAATCTGCAGCCTCCCCGGTATTGATCACAACACCCTTTCTGATCCCGCGGGAAGGCGCAGTTGCCGCACCGAGAATTCTGACGCCCTTTTCCATGGCCTCTGCAGCGAGCACTGATATGGCGGTCGTGCCTATATCAATTGCAGCCAAAGTCTTTCCGGTCATTTGATCACCTCATTCACCGGTTTCACTATCGCCTTCTTCGCAAATCTGAGATCTATGAAATCAACAGGGATCTGCCGCTTTCTTACTTCCTCCTCTATCTCGGTAAACCTCGTAAGCTTGTCCTCATGCTCGCCTGAACCTATCTTCACATAAACGCCGTCGAGGTTCGCAGCCACCTCATTGGGCTGATGGGCAATGATCTCTATGCGCTGCTTCTTATGAAGCACCCCCATCTTCTTGATCACCATCGCCAGATCCACCGCCTCCCGGAATGCCTCTTTCTCGTTGTAGGGATCGCTCATGATCACCGGAAGAAAAGGCACGGAGTTGTCCTTCAGTTCCTCAAGCATCCTCCCCCTGTCGTCAACAATGAACATCTTGCCCTTCATGTCCAGCAGGGCAAAAGGCTCTGTCTCTCTGATGGTGATGAGGAGCTTTGAGGGATATTCCTTGCGTACTGAGGCCGCCTGTATCCAGGGCGACTGCTTCAATTTTTCATATATCTTCCGGTTTGATATGGCAAGGAAACTCTCATCTGCCCTGAGTCCGCTCATGGTCTTCAGTTCATCGTCAGTCAGGTGCTCATTGCCTGAGATTTCGACTGTCTTCAGCCTGAAAAAAGAGGGCGCAGTATTCGTGAAGAGATAGAGCGTGCTGCCCAGCGCAACAAGCGGTATCCAGAAAAACAGGATCAGCCTCAGCTTCACAATGGCTGCTCCAGTCCGTATGAGCAGGCCAGGTGCTCCTTTCCTGCCTGGGGCATTGCCTTTGGCCTTCCTGCCTGTCTTCTGTTGCCTCATCAGTCTCCCAGTATCCTCTGTATCAGCTGCGGAAAATCAAGCCCTGCGTTTTTGGCAATCTTGGGCAGGAGGCTTGTCTCTGTCATACCCGGTATCGTATTGACCTCAAGCACATAAGGGTTACGACTGCTGTCAATGATAAGGTCCACCCGTGTTGCTCCGCTGCAGCCAAGGGCCTGATGCGCGGCCAGGGCAGCCTTCTCAGCCTTTCTGTACGTCTCTTTGTCAAGCTCGGGCGGAAAGATATACTCTGTGCGGCCAACTGTATACTTTGCATCATAGCTGTAGAATTCATCTGAGGGCCTCACCTCCACGCCTCCAAGAACAGTGTTGTCAAGTATCGCAATCTGCACTTCCTGGCCTTTGATATATTCCTCGCACAACACTGTATCGCCATAGGCAAAGGCCTCTTTTAATGCAGCCTGCAGAGCCTTCCTGTTCTTCACAATAGCAACTCCGACACTGGAGCCCTCAGTGGCAGGCTTGACAACAACCGGCAGGCGAAGGCCTCCCAAAGAGGCCTTCCCTGCCGAGCGCTCCATGATCGAAGACTTCGGCACCGGTATCCGGTGATAGAGAAAGATCTTCTTTGAGGCAACCTTGTCCATGGCAAGGGCAGAGGCCAGAACACCTGAGCCGGTATAAGGAATGCCCATAATCTCGAGCATTCCCTGAACAGCGCCGTTTTCACCATGCCCTCCATGCAGTGCAATAAATACATGTTCAATCTTCTGTCCCTTGAGCTTTGCATAAAAGTCTCCCCTTGCATCTATGGCAGCAACACTGTATCCAAGGGACTTCAGAGCCCTGATCACGGCATTTCCACTCCTGAGTGAAACTTCCCGCTCTGCCGAGACACCTCCCAGCAGGACGCCGATCTTCTTCCTTCTCATAACCTTTTCCATCTCATCCCTTTCCGATAACCCGTATCTCAGGTTCCAGGTCAACATGAAACCTCTCCTTAACCTTTTCGGCAACTCTGTCCATAAGCAGGAGATAGTCCTCTGAACTGCCCCTTCCCCGGTTCACAAAAAAGTTGGCATGAAGCGCGCTCACCTCTATGTCGCCCATACGCATCCCTTTGCAGCCTGCCTGGTCAATCATCATCCCTGCAGAGCCCTTCCCAGGGTTCTTAAATACAGAGCCTGCGGATTTCTCCCATATGGGCTGGGCTGCCTTCTTCCGGTTGAAATATTCTTCTGTCCTCGAAGAAACAGCTTCTGCATCATCTTTCATGAGCTTCAGATTTGCGCTCATCACTATATCCTGCGCAAGGAGGCCTGAGGAGCGGTATCCGAAGCCGAGTTGCTCCGGCTTTAACCTTTCGAGTGTTCCGTCAGTGCGCATTACAACAACAGAGCTGAGCAGAGCCCTGATCTCGCAGCCATATGAGCCTGCATTGCCGCATATTGCGCCGCCGATTGTGCCCGGTATGCCGACAAGCCCTTCCATGCCTGCATATCCCTTATCCCTGCAGAGATTCACCAGTTTCTGAAGCGGCACGCCGGCCTCGACAAAGAGCTCTGCCTCAGCCCCGGTTTCCTCAATAATCTCTATCCGGTTAAAGGCCTTTAACTTGATCACAACTCCCTCGATCCCTGCATCTCTTATCAGGGTATTCGTGCCCCCTCCCAGGGAAATATAAGGCACCTTCTGCCTCCTGAGGATCATCACAATATTTTTCATGGATACCGGGTCTGCAGGGCTGACAACAACATCGGCAGGGCCGCCTATGCCAAGGCTCGTATGATCATTCATCGAAACGCCAAACGCAGTGTCTCCGCGATAGTAACCACTGAAGGCCCTGTCCCAGTCTGTCCTGCTAATCAGCATGGAATCTCCCCATCAAGGATTCGCCAATCTTCCATACATCGCCTGCGCCCAGAGTCAGAAGCAGATCGCCTTCCTGCAGCTGCCCGGCAAGATAATCAAGCGCTTCTTCCCCCCTGCTGAAGCATGATATGTTTTTCTGTCCCTTCTGTTTCATCTTCTCTGCAAGCAGTTCTGATGTTATGCCCTGGATCGGCTTTTCGCCTGCAGGGTATATATCGAGCAGTACAAGCGAATCTGCGCCGACAAATGAACCTGCAAACTCATCCATCAGATCTGCGGTGCGCGTATACCGGTGAGGCTGAAAGACCACGAAGAGCCTTGCGCCTTTACGCAGATACTTCATGTTCTCTTTTGCTGCAGAGAGAGTTGCCTGAACCTCAGTGGGATGATGGCCGTAGTCATCGTACACCTTTATGCCTCCTGCCTCGCCCTTGAACTCAAACCTTCTCTGGATGCCGCCGAAACGACTGAGCGCTTCCCTGATCGCAGCAGGATGCATCTTCAGTTCAAGGGCCACACCTATGCAGGCCAGGCTGTTCAGCACATTATGCCTGCCCGGCATCGGAATAGTGAATGTGCCAGCCTCCGTTTTATTAACCGTCACATCAAAGGTCGTTGACATGAACTCCTGCCTCAGGTTCGATGCATAAATGTCGGACTCATCAGACATGCCATAGGTGAGGAATCTGCGGTGAATTGAAGAAATAAGCTCTCTGACATACGCGTTTTCATTACAGACAAACGCTGCGCCATAAAAAGGCATCTTGTTGATAAAGGCAAGAAACGCCTGTTTCAGGCTCGTCATTTCCCTAAAAAAATCCATATGCTCCCTGTCTATATTAGTCACCACCGCGATCGTCGGCGAGAGCTTGAGGAATGAGCCGTCGCTTTCGTCAGCCTCTGCAACGAGAAACTCCCCCCTGCCAAGGCGCGCGTTGGAGCCGATGCCTTTGAGCTTGCCGCCGATGATGATCGTGGGATCAAACCCTCCATGCCCCAGCACTGTCGAGATCAGGGACGTGGTTGTCGTCTTGCCGTGAGCGCCTGCAACAAGAACGCTGTATTTCAGACGGGCCAGTTCTGCCAGCATCTCTGCACGTGGTATCACGGATATTGACCGCTGCCGGGCAACATGCAGTTCAGGATTATCAGGGGAGACAGCAGAAGATGCCACAACAACATGTGCATTGCCGATGTTTTCGGCCCTGTGGCCTATAAAAATGCTTATGCCCATTGCCCTGAGCCGTTTCGTTGTCTCTGAATCCTTAAGATCAGAGCCGGTCACCTCGTACCCGAGATTCAGGAGCACCTCAGCGATGCCTGACATGCCTATGCCGCCTATGCCTACAAAATGTATTGTCTTGTATCTTTCAAACATCTCAGATGTCTTTCCTTTTTGGTGTATGGTTCCTAAGCAGGCCCATCGCCAGATCAACGATCCTGCTGCAGGCATCGGGTCTGCCCAGTCCCCTGCTTGCCCTCTGCATCTCCTTCAGCCCTTCGGCATTGTCCAGCATCTCCCTGATGATTCCAGCCAGCGCTTTTCCGTTCATATCCTGTTCAAACAGGACCCGCGCTGCTCCCATCTCCTTCAGCTTCAGGGCATTAAACTCCTGGTGCCTTCCTGCGGCATGCGGGTAGGGAATCAGTATCGCGGGCTTTCCAAGGCTTGTCAGTTCAGCAAGCGTTGTCGCCCCTGCCCGGGAGACTACGATATCTGCCGCTGCATAAGCCTCTGCCATCTGATAGATAAAGGGAGCAACTGTTCCCTTCACCCCGGTTTTGCGGTACGCGTCGCGAATACTCTCAAAATTTCTGTCGCCGGTCTGGTGAAGGAACTGTATTTTGTCTTTCAGGTCTCCGAGATGGTTAAGGGCATCCACCATGGTCCTGTTGATGGAAGATGCTCCGGAACTCCCGCCGAAGATGAAGATAGTGGACAGTTCATTGTCAAGGCCGAAGAGTCTGCATGCAGATTCGCGATCCCCTTTCATAATCTTCATGCGCACGGGATTGCCTGCAAGAAAGGTCTTTCCTGTCGGAAAGACCGACATGCTCTCCTGATAGGTTACGCATACCCTGTCTACAAATCTGCCAAGGATCCTGTTCGTTGCCCCTGGCACAGAGTTCTGTTCGTGAATAAGGGTCGGGATAGATCTCAGGCTCGCTGTAAGGACCAATGAGCCTGACGCATATCCGCCGACACCTATCACAATATCGGGGCCGGCTGCAGAAAGGATTCTCCCGGCATCAAGAAACGACAGCAGCAGCTTTGCCGAGCCGATAATCTTTCTGAAAAAAGACTTGCCCACTATTCCCTCAGCCCTCAGAAACAGCAGGGGGTACCCTTCCCTCGGAATGATCTTTGATTCGATGCCATGCTCTGTTCCTACAAAGACCACTTCTGTGCCGGCATCCCTCTTTCTGAACTCTTCGGCAAGGGCCAGGCCTGGAAACAGATGGCCTCCTGTGCCGCCGCCTGCTATCATCACCTTCATCTGCCCTGTCCCTGCCGGCTGTATATGCTTCTCCTGGCCGCCTTCCTGGCAATGAGATCTCTGTCGCCAAACTGTAATTGGCGGGGCTCATCCCCTCTGGATATGCGCAGCAGAAGCCCTATTGCGGTCATGTTAACCAGAAGCGCTGAACCTCCGTAACTCATAAACGGCAAAGGGAGACCCTTTGTCGGGGCCATTCCCGTAACAACCGAGAAATTCACCAGTGCCTGCACTGCAATCATAAAGGTCAGTCCGTATGAAAGGAAGAAATGGAATCTGTCCCTTGTTCTGTTTGCAATAGTAATTCCCCTAACAAAGAGAAACAGAAACAGGGCAATCACAACAGTTGCTCCAAGAAGGCCCAACTCCTCTCCCACAAGTGAGAAGATGAAGTCAGTATGCTTTGCAGGCAGGTATGCCAGCTTCTGTTTTGACTCGCCAAGACCGAGACCGGTAAGTCCGCCGCTGCCCAGGGATATGAAAGACTGCATAAGCTGAAATCCGCTGCCCTGGGGATCCTTTGTCGGATCAAGAAAGGTAGTGATCCTCTTCAGCCGGTACGGCTCCATCGCGAGTTTTATCACTACAGGGATTGCAAGCAGCAGCAGGGATGCTAAATACCTGAGCCGTGTTCCGGAAATATAGAGCATTGCCATGGTAAGGACAAAGAGGCTCATTGTTGCGCCAAAATCAGGCTGTCTCAGAAATACTGCCTGAAACAGGGCCATGATTGCGAGCGGCTTTATAAAGCTCGCAAACTTATCCGGATCGTAACCCGGGCTTGAGAGGTACTTGGCCAGAAATATGACCATCGCAAGTTTAACCAGTTCAGACGGCTGGAATGTCATGATCCCTATCCTTAGCCACCTGCGTGCCCCCCCTGCCTTTAGTCCGATGCCGGGGACATATATAAGCGCAAGCAGTATTGCTGAGAAGACAAGCAGGGGCACTGCCATCTTTTCGAGCTTTTCCGCCTTCATCCTGTACGCCACCAGAAGAGCTATTGTGCCGAGCGCCATGGTAATCAGATGACGCTTTACATAATGGAATTCTGTTATGCTTTTATTTTCCTGCACAGGAACCACTACGCCGGTTGAGCTGTAGATCATGATTGTGCCGAAGATAATGAGGGCCAGCATCACAAAGAAGATCATTTTATCGTATGACCTTACAGCCGGGGTCTGTATGGATGATGAATTGCTATGCACCGGCTGCCTCAAGCCCCATCACAATAGCCTTGAACTGCCTTCCCCTGTCCTCAAAATCCTGAAACATATCAAAGCTTGTGCAGGCAGGTGACAGGAGCACAACATCCCCATGTTCTGCGCAACTGCGCGCAACATCCACAGCCTCTTTCAGATCTTCCGCTATGGACGTCCTGATGATATCTCCCAATGCAAGCTCTATCTTCCGGGCAGCCTCTCCGATCAACACCAGCCTCTTGACCCTTCCTGCAGCAGCGTCCCTCAGTGCCGTAAAGTCGCCTGCCTTGTCCCTGCCCCCTGCAATAAGGATTATGGGGGCTTCAAAGCTTTCAACAGACTTTATGACTGCCCCCACATTAGTGCCCTTTGAGTCATTGATATACTTCACGCTGTCAAGCTCCCGCACCAGCTCGAGACGGTGTTCGAGTCCCGGGAATTCCCTGAGGGACTTTCTCACCGCCCCGACCGGACAGCCTGCAAGGAGCGCCATGGCCGAGGCAGCCATGGCATTCTCCAGGTTATGAACTCCTTTAATACGGATATCCTCAAGGTCAATCAGCGCCAGATTCCCGGCCACCTGTTTGTGCTGCGGAAGATTCACCACCAGGGCATTATCCTTCACGAATAGCCCCTCGACCTCCTTCTTCCGGCTGAAGAAATACAGAATCGGGCCACTGCCTCTATTTCCGAGCCCGGCAGCATGGAGTTTCATAGTCTCCGGATCATCAGCATTGAGGATCAGGATGTCGGGCGCCTGCTGGTTCTGAAAAATGGCCGCCTTTGCCCCTGCATATTCTTCCATGCAATGGTACCGGTCAAGATGGTCAGGGGTGATATTCAGTATCGCAGCTATCTGCGGCCTGAAGGTCTCGATCGCCTCGAGCTGAAAACTCGATATCTCTGCCACCACAGCATCTGGGATAATATCGTCTTTTTTCATCTTCAGGATCTCTTCGGTCAGGGCATTGCCTATATTGCCGCCGAACATTGTCCTGAACCCGGCTGTATTCATCATATGGTTCAGAAGCGTTATGGTTGTTGATTTGCCGTTGCTGCCTGTCACGGCAAGAAACGGTACTGCCTTTTCCCCGGTTAACCGGCCTGAAATAATCTGGTAGGCAAGCTCAAGTTCGCTGATGATCCTCTTGCCGTCTGCCTTTGCAGTAGCAAGCGGCGCGATGGAAAGCGGAACTCCGGGGCTGACCACTATCAGTTCTGCGTCTGAGAATATCTCCTGAGGGTGGCCTCCAAGGCAGAGCCTGACAGAGGCAGGAAGGCTGCTGAGCATATCGGCCAGTTGTGCGGCAGTCCTGCTGTCTGTCACAGTCACATCTGCGCCCATATCGGCAAGCAGGCGGGCTGCGCCGGAGCCGCTTCGTGCAAGCCCTACAACTGTGATCTTCTTACCCTTTGGTTGCATCCTGCCCCTTTACCGCCATATCAGTCTTTGAAGTCTTCTTCTCTTTTGCCGTCATCTTCGTTTTCCTGTTATCCTTTGCCTTGACCTTCATGGCTGCCCCGGCAGCGGTCTTCCCTCCTGCCTTGACCTTGATAGTCCCTTTTGACTTTGAAACTGTATTCTTCCTGTTCTTTGCCTTCACGGTCTTCTTCTTGGAGGACAGGCCTGACTTAACCTCTTTTTTCTGTTTGCCCTTCACAAGCCTGGCCCCGGCCGCCGCCTTTTTCGTGTACGCAGCATTCTTCAGATGAGCAGCGTCATAGTCGGATCTGCTCAGGTATACAACAGGCTCTTCCTGATCCTTAAGCACCTTTGAGCCGAAATCCATAAGGTCCTCTGTCTCTTTCCAGAGCATAGTTCTGCTGGCCGCGCCCAGAAGCGCCACGATAATCATATTGCTGTCGCGCTCTCCGGCACAGACAAAGCAGTGCCTCGCCGCATTGGTAAATCCGGTCTTTCCGCCGATCAGTTCATCATCAGACCACAGAAGCTTGTTCGTGTTTTTTACATATAATGACTTGCCTGTTTCTGTAGAGAGTTCGGTTGAACGCGTCCCCAGTATCTCTTTTAATACCGGATGTTTGATCGCCTGACGCATGATCTTTGACAGATCATAGGCAGTGGTGTACTGCCCCCTGCCGGGCAGGCCGTGGGTGTTGATGAATTTCGTATCGGTTGCGCCAAGTGCAAGCGCCTTTCTGTTCATCAGTTCCACAAACTGCTCCTCCGTTTCTGCCACTGCCTCGGCAAGGGCAACAGCAGCATCATTAGATGATTTCATCAGCGCTGAATAAAGAAGTGTTTCAATAGTCACCTGGTCGCCTTCCTTAAAGCCTGATTTTGTCGGAGCCACGCTGACTGCATTGCGGCTGACCGTCACCACATCCCTGAGGTTGGCCTGTTCAACCACGATCAGCGCCGTCATCAGCTTTGTCGTGCTGGCAGGCATAAGCCTGAGCTCCGGGTTCTTCGCATAGAGCACCCTTCCTGTTGAGGCTTCCATAACAACGGCTGCCCTGGACTTGATCTCCGAGGCAAAGGCTGAACTGAGCGACAGGTGAAGAGCGATGATCAGAAAGACCGCTGCTGCCATAACGGTCTTTACTGATACCTGGTCGCTGATCACTGTTTTTTTCATAATCACCTCAATTTCAGCGTTGCAAGACTGAGCAGCGCAAGCATTATTCCTACGATCCAGAACCGGACAATCACCTTCGATTCCGGCCAGCCCAGGAGTTCAAAATGATGATGAATCGGCGCCATCCTGAATATCCTCCTGCCGGTCAGCTTAAACGAAGCGACCTGAGCTATAACAGAGAAGGTTTCGATCACGAAGATCCCGCCTACAACTGCAAGGACTATCTCATGCTTTGTGATGACAGCAAGCGTGCCGAGCGCTCCTCCCAGGCTCAATGAGCCGACATCACCCATGAACACGTCCGCAGGGTATGCATTGAACCAGAGAAAGCCCAAAGCAGCGCCCAACATTGCCCCGCAAAATACTGTCAATTCGCCTGTGCCCGGCAGGTAATAGACACTCAGATACTGGGAAAACTTCGCGTTTCCTGAAATATAGACAAGAAGCATGTTTGCAAGCGCCGCAATGCCCACAAGTCCTATGGCAAGACCATCAATGCCGTCTGTAAGATTAACAGCATTTGACGAACCGACGATCACCAGCACGGAAAATGGAATATAGAACCAGCCTATATCAAAGAACCATTTTTTAAAAAAGGGCACGATCAGTTCCGAGCGGTATTGATCATCAGGATTGAAATAAAGCACAAGGCCTATAACAAGCGCGAGGCCAATCTGAGCGCCAAACTTATGCCATGCCCTCAGGCCTTTAGGATTTCTCCTTATCACCTTGAGGTAATCATCAAACAGTCCGATCGCCCCGTATCCGACCAGGGATATGATCATGATCCAGATGTACCGGTTCGTGAGATCTCCCCAGCAAAAGAGTGTTGCGAGCATGGAGATGATGATAATAATCCCGCCCATGGTAGGCGTGCCGGACTTGCTCAGATGTGTCTGTGGGCCGTCATCACGGATCTGCTGGGTTATGCTGATCTTCTTAAGCCACCGGACAATGCACGGCCCTATAACGAGCGATATAATCATTGCTGTAAGCACTGCAAGCGCGGTCCTGAACGTTATGTACCGGAATACGTTCAGGGGCGAGAAGTAGGGCTGCAGTTCAAGAAGAAGCTTATAGAGCATTGCCGGCCTCAGGCATCAGAGGCGTTCCGTCCCCTGCCAGTACCTTTTCCATATGCAGACCACGGGAGCCCTTGACCAGCACTGTGTCTCTGTCTTTTACAATGCCCAGAAAAAGCTCCCTGGCCTCATCAGAGTCTGCTGCCTGACGACAGATACCGTTAAATGCTGCCGAGGCCTTCCGCATTTCAGGGCCGACTGCGATCAGAATATCAACCTGAAGTTCATTCATCATATTCACAATGCCCCTGTGCGCCTCATCTGCATATGCTCCCAATTCCAGCATGTCTCCCGCAACTGCGATAGCCCTGCCCTCTTTTAATCTTATCAGTTCCTTCAACGCCTCTTCCATAGATGAGGGGTTGGCGTTGTACACGTCATTGATAACCACAGCTCCCGCATATCTCCTTATCTCAAGCCGCATCGGAACCCCGGTGAATTCCTCAAGCCCTCTTCTTATCTCCTCATGACCGATGCCCAACTCATAGGCAATTGAGGCTGCCGCCAGGGCATTGACAATATTGAATCTTCCCGAGAGCTTAAGCCTGACTTCGATCTCAGTGTTGCCCGGCATACAGAGAAGGAACCTCGAACCCTTTCGACCAGGAACGATATCCGATGCAAAAAACTCTGCATTATGGTCAATGCCATAGGTGATAATCCTGCCGATAAATCCGGATAATCCCTGCATCAGAAACCTGTCGTCACTGTTGACGGAAACGGTTTTTACATGCTCAAGCACCTCAAGGTCAGTGTCGCGCACAGCCTCTATGCTGCCGAAGCCTTCAAGATGGGCATGGCCCACGTTCGTAACCGCTGCAAGATCAGGCTGCACTATCCCGCATAGCTCCCTGATATCTCCGGGCCTGTTTGAGCCCATCTCCAGGACAGCAAACTCCTCATCACCCTGCATATTTGCCACGCAGAGCGGCAGGCCGATATGATTATTGAAGTTGCCTGTGGTCTTAAGCACCCTGTGCTTCTGGGAGACAATGGAGACAAGCAGTTCCTTGGTCGTTGTCTTGCCGTTGGTTCCGGTTATGCTGACTACCGGAAAATTCCTCTCCTGCCGTCTGAAGCGGGCAAGATCATGAAGCGCCTTCAGGGTGTCTTGCACCTGAATAATCGTCTTGTTCCTGCCCGGCCCGGCAGGCGGGGTGCTCACCAGCGCTCCGCCGCCGTTCTGCATGGCCTCAGAGACAAAGTCATGACCGTCGAACCGCTCACCTCTCAGGGCAACAAAAAGCTCATTTTCCCGTATGCTCCGCGAATCAATCGAAAGACCGCTAAATACCTCCTGATTGCCGCAGAGCACCCTTCCGCCTGTTGCATTCTCTATCTCGTCTATTGTCACTCTTGTCATGAATCTTCCTGTAAGCCGCACCCTTGCGCCACAAAACCGCCCTTTGTATTGCCTATCGGTTATTGATCAGGCGCCTTATGGACTCTTCGATTACCTCCCTGTCGCTGAATGGATATCTCTTGCCGCCGATTTCCTGGAATGCTTCATGGCCCTTGCCCGCAATCAGAACTACGTCGCGGTCTTCCGCCATAATAATCGCCCGTTTTATAGCTTCTTTCCTGTCGGCCTCGATCAGATAATTCCTCCGCACAGCGCCTGCCTCGACCTCTTTGATGATATCCTCCGGCTTCTCAGCCCTTGGGTTGTCTGAGGTTATGATCACGAAATCACTCAGCCTCGTTGCGACCGCACCCATCAGCGGCCTCTTGCCCCTGTCGCGCTCGCCTCCGCAGCCGAATACCGTTATGATTTTGCCGCCTGTCAGGCTGCGCGCAGTATAAATGAGACGCTCAAGGGCATCCTGTGTGTGCGCATAGTCAACGAATGCAAAGAACTTCTGGCCGGCATCAACCTTTTCGAAGCGTCCCCTGATCTGAGGCGCTCTTCTGATGCCCTCGACAATGACTTTCCAGGGCACGCCGATTGAGGCTGCAGCCCCGGCTGCAGAAAGGACATTGTACACATTCGGCAGTCCCACCAGGGGCGAGACAATATCATAGGCGCTTCCACTGAAATTAATTCTGAATCTCAGACCGTCAAAGGAATTGATCATCTCCGATGCCGTCAGATCTGCCCCGGCCTCCAGCCCATAGGTAATCCTGCCGGTCCTGATGCATTCAGCGAGCCTTCTTCCCCATCTGTCGTCATTATTTATGACAGAAATCGCATTTTCGTCAAGCAGGTCGGTAAAGAGCCTTTTTTTTGCATCAAAATAGCCGTTCATGGTTCCGTGGAAATCAAGGTGATCTCTGGTAAGATTCGTAAATACCCCTGCCTTGAAACTGGTATAGTCTACCCTCTTCTGGCTCAGCGCATGGGAGGATACCTCTGTCACTACATGACTGCAGCCTGCTGCCTGCATCTCATAAAGCAGGGCCTGAAATTCGAGAGACTCGGGCGTTGTATGGGTCGCCTGATACATGGCATCACCAATCATATGCTGTATAGTGCCGATAAGGCCGACCTTCTTCCCCCAAGCCTCAAGGATAGACTTCAGTATATAGGTCGTGGTCGTCTTTCCGTTGGTGCCGGTGATGCCTATGACCGTCATGGAGCGCGACGGCCTGCAATAGTAAGCGTTTGCAGCAAAGGCAAGTGATTTTCTGCTGTCCTTCACCTTTATAAGCGAGGCATGAACCGCCAGTTTCGCACTGTCTGAGAGCTCCCTGTCATGGATGACCGCTATCGCACCTCTCATTACAGCGCTCTCGGCAAAGGCATGACCATCAGCCTTTTCTCCCTGCATGGCAACAAAGAGATGGCCTCGCTCCACCTTCCTGGAATCATGGGAAATGCCGCTCACCTGCAGTTCATCGCTTCCGGTTATGCCGACAACCTCCTCTGCCTCTATCATGTCTTTTATCTTCATGTATCTCACTTGCCCTGTTTCAGCCTGTTTGCCTATCTCGATACCAGCAGCAGATTCCTGCCTGTGTTGTCATCGCGCGGCACGTTCATATAGGAAAGCGCCTGGTCAGCAACGGTCTTGAATACCGGTGCAGCCACCACGCCTCCGTATATCTGTCCTTTTGGCTCGTGTACGACGACGATCATGGCGATCTTCGGATTATCAGCAGGAACGAAGCCAACAAAAGAACTTATAAATCTGTCCTTTGAATACCGTTTTGTCTTCTGGTCCACAAGCTGGGCTGTGCCGGTCTTGCCTGCCACCTTGTTGCCGTCTATTGCTGCGCTCATTGCGGTGCCGCCCTCCTCAACAACGGTTTTAAGGATGTCCCGCATTGCTGCCGCAGCCCTCTCTGAAATGATCCTCTCCTTCTGATCCGGGCTGAAGGAATATACCGGCCGGCCCTCAGGCGTCCGGATCTGGGATACAAGATGAGGCTGCACAAGATACCCGCCGTTGGCTATGGCCGCATATGCCCTCAGAATCTGTAGCGGCGTTACCGCAACCTCCTGGCCGATAGAGATGGCTCCAATGGATGTCGCCGACCATTTTTCAGGCTTGCGGATCCAGCCTGAGACCTCGCCCGGCAGGTCAATGCCTGTTCTGTCGCCAAAGCCGAAGCGCTTTGCATAATCATAGACCCTCTCCTTGCCGAGCCTCATGCCGATCATGATGCTCCCTACATTTGAAGATTTCTGTATCACCTCTTCAAAAGAGAGCACGCCATGCCTGTGAGCATCCTTCACATGCTTGCCGCCGACCTCGATGCTGCCCCTGCTGCAGTCGAATGTCTGGCCTGCAGGGAATAGTTTCTCCTCAATAGCTGCAGCGCCGACCACGATCTTGAACGTAGAGCCCGGCTCATAGATATCTGTGATGGCCCTGTTGCGCACCTCATTGCTCCCGGCCCGCGTTATTTCGTTAGGATCAAAGACAGGTCTGGCTGCAAGCGCAAGGATCTCGCCGGTAAACGGATCCATCATGATCGCAGTTGCCGCAACAGACCGCCATTTCAGCATTGCCCTGTCTACCTCTCTTTCTGCGATATACTGGAGCCCTTCATCAATAGTGAGGATAATGTCATGTCCCTTGCTCTCCATAGCCACACCGGTCGAAAGGACCCTGCCTCCTGCATCCCGCGCGACCTGAACCTTGCTGCCTGAGGTCTTGAGGTATTTGTCGTATTTCAGTTCTATGCCCTCAAGAGGCTGGTTCTCCCTGCCCACAGCGCCGACAATATGTGCTGCCAGATCGCCTCTGGGATAGAACCTCTTGGCCTCAGGCATAAAGCCGAAACCCTTCATTTTTAGTTTTCTTATCTGCTCCGAGGTCTCAAGACTGAGCTTTCTGTCAACCCAGACAAACCTCTTCTGCTGATCAAGCTTTGCCTGTATCGCCTTTGGCTCGACATTCAGGATGGAGGAAAGCTGCCTGACATTCTCAGGGCTGGCTCCTGCCTCCTCCGGATCGCAGTAGAGCGACTCCAGCTCAAGGTTTATTGCAATCTCCCGACCCCTGCGGTCATAAATATTGCCGCGGCGGGCCTGAATATCCTCTGTCTTGACCTGCTGTGATTTGGCCTTTTCCGTGTAGTAACTGTTTTTCAGTATCATGATTTCAGAGAGTCTGATAAATACAACGACAAAGCTGAAGATTATGATCGTATTAAGGATCACGGTTCTCTTTCTGCTGACCTCGCCGTTGTTGGTCCAGGACTGCTTCACTTGTTATTGTCTTCCCTGTAAGATGCCTTGTACGCCTCAGGAGCCTTTGTTCTGGTCACGTGGATCACCTTAACCCTGTCAGGAAATATATAACCGCCGCTCAGGAGCTGCTTGCCGGTCTGGGTCTGGACCTGCACCGGGATGTCAATATTCGAAAGGGCCATATGCTTTGACCGCTCTGCCATAAGCATCTTCATCTCCTTCAGCGCAACAGACCGCTTATCTTCGAGCTCGCGTATGTTGTATGCCGCTGTGGTAACGCTCGAACGCAGCCAGACAAGGCCGAACAGTCCGATCAGAACGACTACAAGGCATAATGGTTTCAACATCCAGAAAAACATGCTCTTTCTTTTCGCTCTTCTCATATCTTTTCAGCTCCTCTGAGCTTTGCGCTGCGCGAAGACGGGTTATGACGCATCTCTTCCCTTGAAGGGACAAGCGGCTTCTTTGTAAGCTGCTTCATAATGCCTGCCTTTGCGCTGTCGCGCATAAAGTTCTTCACAATCCTGTCCTCAAGTGAGTGATATGAAATAACACATAGTCTTCCACTTTTTTTGAGCAGTCTGACAGAGGCTTCAAGGCCAAGTCTCAGTTCTTCAAGTTCCCTGTTCAGCGCAATTCTCAGGGCCTGGAATGTCCGAGTGGCAGGATGGGTCCGGCCGCTTCTGCCCAACGCCCGGAAGATGAGATCAGCCAATTCAGCGCAGGTATCAATAGGCTTTTTTGCCCTTGCATTCATAATCGCCCTTGCCACCCTTGCTGCCCTGTATTCCTCTCCATATTCCTTCAGGATCCTGATAAGTTCCTGCTCACCATAGGTGTTCACCATATCCCAGGCAGTCAAAAGCTCTGCATTGTCCATTCTCATGTCAAGCCTTTCACCGGAGAGAAAACTGAATCCCCTTGCCGGATCCTTGATCTGCATCATGGAAACGCCCAGGTCAAAGAGGATACCGTCAACCTCGTAAATGGCCTCTGCAGTCAGCGCCTGCTGCATCTGCGAGAAGCTGCACTTCTTCAGCAAAACCCTGCTGTCGCTGAGGCGTTGCGCAGTCCTGTTTAGTGCCTGCCCATCTCTGTCCAGCCCGACAACTTTTACATCCTGACCGACCTCAGAAAGAATCATTTCAGAATGTCCCCCGAGTCCTACTGTTGCATCTACATATATCCCGCCCCGGTGAGGAGCGAGCATTGCGACCACCTCCCCTGACAAGACCGGGAGATGAATAATCGTCATTTAGATTCCGTATGAAGTAAGTTTTGCTGCAACCGTCTTCTTGTCTTCTTGGGTAAGATCAAGAACGGCATCCCACTCTTTTCTGTCCCAGACCTCTATCTTGTCTGTTGTGCCTGCTATGACAATGTCACTGTTCAGACCTGCATCTTCCCTGTGTGCAGCAGGAATAAGGAGCCTCCCCTGCTTGTCGAGCTCGACTTCCTGGGCAGATGCTATAACCTTTCTCCTGAAATACTGCACTGACTCGTCCATGCTCGGCAGCAGCCTCACTTTTTCTTCAAGCTTAAGCCATTCCTCCTGTGGATAAATCAGGAGGCACTTGTCAATAAGGGCATTGACAACATAGAGTTTGGGATTATAATTAGTGGAAATGATTTCTCGGAAAGGAGAGGGAACCATGATCCTGCCCTTGGGGTCCACACTGTAATAGTATTTTCCAGAGAAACCTGGCATCCTTCCTCCACTTTATTCCACTATTTACCACTAAATTTATAGCAGGCTGGGATCTTTGTCAAGCAGAAATTAACTCTTTCTTTATTATTTCCATATTTTGTGCCTGAAATAAGTCAACACTCTATATCTTGGGTGGAAGGAAGAATAAAGAAGAACCCGGATGCTTGACCTCTCCTGGAAATCAGCATATCCTCTTTTCAGAAACCAAGGAAGGTCTGAGACTGATCAAGAAATCCATAGAGACGAACTCCACAGACAGCACTATCACCGATATTGGCTGTAATGCTCCATGACCTCGACCGCCTCAAGGAGGTGAACGACGACCTTGGCCACAGACCCGGCGACCAGATGCTGATCGAAGTTTCAAGACGACTCAAATACAATGATTCAGACAGCAGGAAATATAAGGCTCATGGAGCAGACCGCAGAAGGGGCTGATAAGATCTACTGATTTTCAACGATGTTTGTGTGTACTGATTACCTTTTCGAACATCAAGGCAAGGCCGACGCCGATCGAAAAGATAGATTCAATGCTCAGGAAATTCTGGGCAGTCGAATCGAAAAAGATATGGAGGGACGACTCCAGTTCCTCTTCCGGCTCCCAGTAGCAGATCAGAAGAGGTACCCTGGGAAGTGGGTACAGGACAAGGGAGATATCGGATGAAAACATATTTATTGACCGGTTCCCGCCAAAAAGAGATATGATATCCTCAAAAATATCAGGATAGGTATCTGCAAGCAGCCTTATCGGCTTTTCACATCTTTGTTCAAAAAGAGGAGCCATTGCCCTTCCCTTTTTCAATTCCCTGAAGGGCAGCCATTGCCCGGACTGCTTTTCGCTGCATCCATGAAGGATATAGTCAAGAATCGGAACAGTAATCCAGTGGTGAATGTGGCATTCAGATGTCACCGCACCTGATGAATCTACGAAGAAGTTCTTTCCAAGGCATTTAATAGCCAGTCTGTCATCAATGACATCTGCGCCTAATCTCTCTGCCAATGACAGAATATTGAGACCGGAAATCCGGGATCTTAACTGTCCGACTGCCTCCTCTCTGTTGTCTTCTATTGATTTGTGAAGAGCAATCCTGTCGGAAAGCGTTTCAGATATGCTCAGGGCAACATGAGGACAGTCAGCCAGCTTTTTATCACCCCTTATTACTGCTGCAGAAAAAGCCATACAGGTCGGATAGGAGCATTGTCTGCAGTCGGACTTTGGGAGCAATTTATAGACTTCCAATGGGCTCCTGATCTTGCTCATTTCATGCCCTCACTTCCTGATTCAATACAGCAGTCTCAAACAATCAGGTTGATAGCCTTTTCGAGCCTCCTAACGGTCTTGTCCCTGCCCAACACCTCAAGCACATCATAGATGCCTGGGCTTTCGGTTCCGCCGGTCATTGCAACACGCACCGGCTGGGCAAGGGCGCCAAGCTTCACGCCATGCCTTTCGACAATCCCCTTAAATACTGGCTCAAGCCCGATATGGGAAAAATCTGCATGAGCCGTAAGCATTTCCCTCAGTTCTTTAAGCAGAGGCAGGCTCTTTTCGTTCAGGAATTTATCTTTTGCCTTGTCGTCATATGTTACATCCTCAACAATATAATAGCGCAGAGAAGCTGCAAGCTCGACCAGGGTCTTTGCCCGTTCCTGCAGGGTCTTGACCGCCCGCGCGAGCCACGCCATGTCCATAGCCTGATCTTCAGTGATAATATTGTCCTTCACGAGAAAAGGCTTCACCAGTTCGGCAAGCCTCTCAGGAGCCGCGGCCATTATATACTGCTGGTTCAGCCAGAGCAGTTTTTCCGGATTGAATACTGCTGCTGCATTGCCGACATTTTCGAAGGAGAAGTAGCTGATCAGTTCTTCACGCGAAAATACCTCCTGATCGCCGTGTGACCATCCGAGGCGCACAAGATAGTTCACTAAAGCATCCGGCATATACCCCATATCATGATATGCCATGACCGAGGTCGCCCCATGCCGCTTCGAAAGGCGGCTCTTGTCTGAGCCGAGTATCATCGGCAGATGCGCAAACTTCGGCGTCTCATATCCAAACGCCCGGTAGATATGGATCTGCTTTGGCGTATTGTTCAGATGATCGTCGCCGCGAATAACGTGGGTGATACGCATATCTACATCATCCACGACAACAGTGAAATTATACGTCGGAGTGTTGTCAGAGCGTAGGATGATCAGGTCGTCAAGCTGGCTGTTTTCGAAGACCACCCTGCCCCTGATCAGATCCTCAACAACTGTCTCGCCCTGCTGCGGAGTCTTGAACCTGACAACAGGCGCACGGCCCGGTATTGCATCCTTTAGGTCTCTGCATCTGCCGTCATACTTCTGCGGCTTGCCCTGCGCTACGGCAAGATTTCTGCGCTGCTCAAGTTCCTCCACAGAGCAGTAGCAGTGATAAGCCTTGTCCTCCTGTACCAGCCTTTCGACATAGTCCCTGTATAAATCAAACCGATCCGTCTGTCTGACCGGACCCTCCTGCCAGTCGAGCCCCAGCCAGTTCATGCCCTCGAGGATCGCCTCGATATATTCATCGGTCGAGCGGCTCCTGTCTGTGTCTTCAATCCTGAGGATAAAAGTTCCGCCAAGATGTTTTGCATACAGCCAGTTGAAAAGAGCGGTACGCGCTCCGCCGATATGCAGATGTCCGGTAGGACTGGGGGCGAAGCGAACCCGGATCGAGTCTGTCAAAATAACCTCCTTATATGCCCGGTGGCTGTGGATAATCCTCAGGAGCCAAATCAACGATGAATCAGCCTGTCAATGCATAATAAACCTGCATCCGCAAGCGCTGTAAGCATATCTTATCAAAATTTTCCCTTTACTATACCAAGTCTGACAAACTTTTTCGTCTGATCCGTAACCTTGAACCTCTCATCAGCCCGGTATCCGGCTATCCAGACAATATCCTCCCCTGATGCAACAACCGGGATGCTGTCACGTTCGTCGCGAGGCACCTTCATATCCACAAGAAAATCCTGGAGTTTCTTCTTCCTGCCAAATCCCATGGGATAGAAAAAATCCCCCGGTCTCCGTGGCCTGACCTTAAGCGGAAACGACATCTTCTGCTCATCAAGCAGCACTGTTGTTTTGCCGTCGCCAAACTGGGATGGCATGTCTTCCGTTTCCGCAGTAACCACCTGACCGGCGCCCAGGATAACAGCCCTGCCCGGCAGATCAAGGGCATAATCTGCAATGCGTAAAGGCTCTTCGGAAGTAATGACGAGGAGCGAGTATTGCCTTATAACCCGGATATTGCCGGGAAGTACAAGCCTGTCTCCGCTTTTGCCATCCCTGATTAGGCCGATAATATCCTCAATATGAAGAAAGCCGATTCCCTTCAAGCCCTCTGTCTCGCTGATGGCACGCCTGAGCAGCCGCCTCAGAATTACAGGCTCCATAGCCTCCATAGGAGACAGAAACAGCTCGATCCTGTTCCGGGACTTTCTGCTGATCAGTTTCATCAGGCTCTTTGTAACCACTATCCCGAAATAGCGCTCTTCTTCCTGCAGGATCTCCATGGTATGGGCAAGGGACTGAAGAAGATTAGGGTTCGCCTTCTTCAGAGCCGGCATCAGCCTCAGCCTGATCATGTTTCTGAAATAGTCCTCTCTGAGATTGGATGAATCTGTAACCGGGACAATATTCCTGCTGTCAAGAAATTCTTCAATCTCTTTTCGTGTGATCTCCAGAATAGGCCTTATGATCCTGTCCCTTTTTATCGGTATTCCGGAGAGGCCTGCAGGCCCCGCACCCCTGGCCAGCCGCATCAGAAATGTTTCTGCCTGGTCATCACGGTTGTGGGCAAGCGCAATCCTGTCTGAGTTTGTAAGAAAAGCCGCTTTCTCAAAAACCTGATACCTAAGTTGCCGCGCAGCCTCCTGTTTGTTCATGCGGCATGCCTTCGAAAAAGAGATGACATCTATTGATTCAAGCAGAAAGGGTATACCAAGATCTTCGCAGAACCTGCGGCAGAATCCTATCTCTGCCTGCACCTCAGCAGGTCTGAGGTTATGATTTATGTAAATCGCATTTATCCGCATCCTATATCTGTCTTTAAGCGCATTCAGCAGATACAGAAGACAGGTGGAATCAGGCCCCCCGGAAAATCCGACGAGTACGGAATCACCCTCTTCAATGAGTCTGTTTCTGACAATAGTCTGGTCAGCTTTCTTCAGGAGGTCATCTGTGTCCATTCTGTCTCGGTTGATCTCTTTCAGCTGCTGTATTTTTTATATTATGATACAGGAAATGCAATGAAACCGGCCAACTTAACATCGGCTCAACTCTATTTCAGCCGGCCTTAAACAAAGGGTATGAAGAGACGTTCCACAAAATACAAGGGCATTGCCGACAGAGGCGAAACACCAGGATTGTCTGCCGCCAGGAAAACAGATGCCCGCTCCAGCGCATATGGGGACAAGGTTTCCATATGTATCAATGCTGACTGTCAGCTTAGAAAAAATGGGGGCGGCTGTCTTGGCTTTGAAGGCTGCCCTGGCTTTAAGTCCCGTTAATCTTTCTTCATTTGCAGAATCTTGTTGATCCCCTGAGAGGCTTCTGCCTGGTAAGGATTGATCCGGATAGCCTTATCAAAGGCATTCTTCGCCCTCGCCATAAAGCCTAACTGCAGATAGATATGACCAAGGCCTGCAAAATAATCGGCATTGTCAGGAGAAAGACCGAGGGCCTTTCGTATCTCTGCCTCTGCTTCCCTCATCTTTTTGTTCCGAAGCAGGGCAATGCCATAGTAATAGTGATAATCAGGCACTGCATCATCAAGGTACACTGCCTGACCAAGCAGGGTCATGGCATCGTCAAAATTCTGGTTTCTTAAGTATTCCAGCCCCTGCCGGTATTTGCCCTGCGCCATGGTCTTTATGTCAATGCCTGGAGATTTCTGCTCTGCGGAGGAGGTCTGGGGTTTTTGTTGACTGATGCCGCCGGCCTTTGAAAGCTCACGGTATGCCTCATTGATATAGGCAAATATTACATTCAACTTTTCCCTCAGGGCCTCGTCCTGAATATAAAGAAAGTATCTGTCCGGATGGTATTCCTTTGCCATGGCATGATAGGCATATTTTATATCAGCAACAGTAGCCTTCGGCTGCAGTCCCAAAACTCCATGATATCCAAGTGTCTTGTGCTCAAGGTAAAGCCTTTCGATCCTTTCAGCAAGCTCAGGGGCGAATACCTTTTCCTCTTGTGCCGGCTTCTTCTCCTGAGGATTATTCTCCTCCGGGTTTGAGGTCTCCATCTCGAGCAGCCGGGCGCTGAAAAGAGCATAGAGCGATCTGAGCGTATCTTCCTCGTTAAGCGGAGAGACCGAGAGGATCTCACCAATAGAAGTCCTGCCGATGATAAGCGACAAAATCTCTCTGTCCTGCGGCTCAAGCGCCAGATGATCAAGAATAGTGCGCGTCTCCGATGACAGAGACACCTCAGTTTTTTTATCAAGATATCTGTTTTTAAACGCAGCAATGCAGTCTGTATTTCTGGAGCTGCGATACAATATATCATTTACGTTCAGCCGCAGCATAACGATCCCGCCACTGGGCAATGCTTCTTCTTCGAAGGAGTATTTCGCACTGCCGGGATTGCAGAGGTTCATGACAGCTGACTCGATTTTCTGGTTCGCTGTCCGGATCAGTTCCTGCTGCTTCACATAGTTCATGTCCACAAGCACCGCATCCAGACTCTTGCCTTTTGCCTCTGCGAGCGAAAAGGCTTTCTGATATTGCCCGGGTGATATTCTGCCTGATCCGATGAGCATGGGGCCTAACTCATCCTGCTCCAGCCCGGATGACAAAAGGACTATTTCGCCATTCTTAAAGCATATCTCTTTCAGTTCCTGGCCTGTTCCGATACGCAGAACTCCTGTCTTACGGGATCGCTGTATGCCAAGCAGAAAGTCCGACATCTGGTATAAGTTCTGCATAGCCTCCAGGGGCCCCATAATGACAACTCCGACCTTAAGGCCTGCAAACACTTCCCTTTTCCAGATGATCCTTGCCGCAGAATTGAGATTGATATCCTTGAGCTTCAGATCCAGCATCTGGACATTGAGTTCCGATTTGCCCTTGATCAGAATACCCATGCCGTTGAAGGAGTAATCGGTAGCGACAGCAGGCACAGCCTCGCCGTTTATAATAAGATCAAAGACAAGGTCAAGTTTCCTTCTCGGAAATGATCTCTTGTTGATTAATGCTTTCACAAAAGCAGGCTACTCCCCCTGCCTGCCGGTCTGTTGATTTTCAGGAAAGACCAGAGTCATGACCTGGCCAGGGCTTCCCGGAGACCCGATATTTCTGCCGTCAAGGTTCAGTTTGACGCCGCCTGCGTTGCCGAGTTTAAGGACAGCCTTGTCAGTAAAATGCCATCTCCTGGTCATGCCGGGATCAAGCATTGCCTCTTCAAATGTGCCGTCGGAAAATCTGATATGCATCCATGTCAGTGCATGGGCAACGATCTCAAGGCTATGCTCACCGGCCACCTGAGGCTTCATATCCTGCGGCGCTGCCTGCGCGCGGGGCACTGGCTGATCACTGCCCAGGGCCGCAGGGGCAACCTGTTCCGGCGCCTGTACCGGCTGAACATTCCTGCCGGGCGTCGGCGCTGCTGCAATATGCTTCTCAATGACTGATCCTGCCTGCATCAGGATTACAGCGCCAAGCGCAAGCAGAATAAGCAGAAAGGCCGGAATCAGATAATAATGGAGCGGCATTTTCTTCTTGGAAGATGCCACAGGGATAATAGTCGAAGGTTTTGGCTGGATCAGATGTCCGGTATAGAAGGCAATGACAGGCTCAGGGTCTATTTCAAGATAGGCAGCATAGCACCGTATATAGCCTATTGTATATACTGCAACAGGAAGCTTCTCAAATTGGTCTTCTTCAATTGAAGCAAGGTGGTCTGCCTTGATCTTCAGAAGTTCAGCCGTCTTCCTGAGATCAAGGCCCAGTTCTTCCCGCCTTCTTTTCAGAAGTTCCCCGGCCATGTAATCTCCTTGCCTATGATTAATGTTGCATATTATCCCTTAATTAATTTTCTTTATGCAAGTTTTGCATTATTCTGCAGAATCCCCGCCTGATCCCGGGCAGTCCGCACTCCGGCACGCCATCCTTGCAGAAGATAATGGTAAACTGTTTGTGTTAGCATAGGTTACAATGCATCGTATCGCTATAACAGGCATCGGGGCTGTAACTCCCCTTGGCAACACGTTTCAGTCCTCATGGAAGGCTGCAATCATGCAGAAATCAGGAATCGCTCCAGTCACGCGCTTTGACAGCTCCGGCATGCCCTGGACTGTATGCGGCGAACTGAAGGGCTTTGACCCTGCGCCGTATCTGGGCGAAAAGGAGATGCGAAGGCTCGACCCTTTCGCGCAATATGCTGTGGCGGCGGCGATTATGGCTGCCGAAGATGCCGGACTCATTTCCTCAAACTCATCACTTCAACAGGGAGGCGTGATCATCGGCTCAAGCAGGGGCGGCATCGGGACCATTGAAAAAGCTGTAAGCGCACGGCAATCAGAAGGCAGGACAGGCCGGAAAAAACGCCGTTTATCGCCTTATCTGATGCCGGCGACGACCATAAGCATGGCAGCATCCTACACTGCCCAGAAACTCGGCATAAGAGGATACTGCCTCGGCATATCGAATGCATGCACTTCCGGCACAAATGCAATCGGTGAGGCTTTCAGGTTGATCAGGAACGGGTTTGCCGGGCCGGTCTTTGCAGGGGGCGCTGACGCGCCCATCTGCCTCACCTGTTTTGAGGGATACGGCAATGCAGGCGCACTCTCGAGAATCTCTGACCAGACAGCAAGCAGGCCATTTGACAGGGCGCGTGATGGTTTTGTGCTGTCGGAAGGCTCATGCGTCGTCGTTCTTGAGGAGTATGGCATGGCCCTGAAACGGGGAGCGACAATCTATGCCGAGATTATCGGGTACGGCAACTCAGTTGATGCCTTTCATCAGACACGTCCGCTTGCAGAGGGCGAGGCAACGGCAATGGGCAGCGCTATGTCCTCTGCAGGCGTTACGCCTGACAATATAGACCTGATAAGCAGCCACGGCACATCAACTCCTGCTGGAGACGCAGCTGAATGCCGGGCTATCCACCAGGTATTTGGAGAAAGGGCTGCAGGCATTCCGGTAACAGCAGTGAAATCAATGTCCGGCCACATGTTGGCCGCATCGGGGGCATTTGAAGCAGCCTGCAGTGCCATGGCAATCAGTCAGGGCATAATACCGCCGACAATCAACCTTACGAAACAGGATGAGCAGATACGTCTTTCTGTTGTGAAAGAAGCACGCCCTGCAGGGCTCAGGAGCGTCATGGTAAACTCATTCGGTTTCGGCGGGGTAAATGCAGTGCTGGTGATCAATAAAACCGCTTGACCCGGAGACAACCGAAGTCAGGCTACAGAGCTTTTTCATAAATCCGGTATTTCTTGTACAGCCTGCCTCCGGCCATCTCCACTATTCTCTGCACAGGGATATTGTCTTCAAGTATCCAGGAAAACTCCACCCTCTGATACCCTCCTTTCCTGATCCCCCTGAATGCCTCCCGAATCAGCAGCGCGTCCACACCCCGGCTGCGGTACTGCTTTTTTGTTCCGAGAAGAAGGAGCCTCAAATCCCTGATCTTTCGTGAATAATAGAGCGCCTTCATGACAGTAAGAGGGTTGATGCTGCCCCGCATCTTTTTCAACACAACATTGAAGTCAGGGACCATGCCCAGAAACCCTACAGGGGTTCCGTTGTCCATTGCAATCATGGTCAGGTCAGGCACTACTATCTGCCTCAGACGGTCGCCGAGGTAAAAGAGTTCTTCGTCAGTGAGCGGAATAAAGCCCCAGTTCATTTCCCATGCATCATTGTATACCTCTCTGAAGACAAGCATCTCCTGGTCAAACCTCTTTTTGGAAACAGGCCTGACCACAATCCCCCGCTTCTCCGCAATCGCAGCTACACGCAGCGCTTTTTCCGGCAATCCCTCCTGCACCTCATGAATATAGGCATAAAGGTCCTTGGCCTTTTCCATGCCGCACTGCTGCATAAGATCATTATAATAAGGAGGATTGTAGACCGTCATAATCATCGGATCCTGATCATATCCTTCGATGAGAAAACCGCACTCATCGTTCGTCGAGAAATTCATCGGCCCTCTCATAACCTTCATGCCCCCTGCCCTGAGGCGCTCAGATACGGTATCGAGCAGCGCTCCGGCAACATCAGCATTGTTCTCTGAATCGAAGAAACCGAAGAAACCGGCCTCCTCCTTCTGAAAGTCTATGTGACGGTGATTGACAATAGAACAGACCCTGCCGACAATCCTGCCCCCTGTTTCTGCCATAAAGTATTTGACCGAAGCATGCCTGAAAAACGGATTTTTCCGGGAAAAATGGTCCCGCATCTCCTTTCTGAGTTGAGGAACATAGTGGGGACAGCCCCTGTAAAGGGAATAAGGCAGGTCTATGAAACGGTCAAGGTCTTTTGGAGTCTTAACTTCGATAATCTGCAAGGTTCAGTTGATCAGGCCAAGGGCCTTTCCGACCTTGCCAAAGGCAGCCAGCACCCTGTCGAGCTGCTCTTCGGTATGAGTTGCCATGTAGCTTGTCCTGATGAGCGCATGACCCTCCGGAACTGCAGGGCTGATCGCAACATTGACAAAGACCCCTTCTTCCTGCAGCATCATCGCAGCCTTGAACGCGATCTCATTCTGGCCGACTATCACAGGCACTATCGGCGTTTCGCTTCGGCCCGTCTCAAACCCCATGTCGCTGAAGCCCTTCAGCATCTTGTTGGTGTTCCTCCAGAGCTGATCAATCCTCTCAGGTTCGCTTTCGATTATATCAAGGGCAGCGCTGACAGCCGCAACCGAGGCAGGCGGCGGACTTGCGCTGAAAATAAGCGCCCTGGCAAAGTGCTTGATGTAATGGATCACCTCTGCTGAGCCTGCAATAAAACCGCCTATTGACGCAAGGGACTTGCTGTATGTGCCCATGATCAGATCAACATCCCTTTCAAGGCCAAAATGTTCTGCAGTGCCTCTTCCTGTCCTGCCTAATACGCCAACTCCATGCGCATCGTCCACCATAAGTCTTGCCCCATGGGTCTTTGCAAGCTCAACGACCCCCGGCAGGTTTACTATATCCCCTTCCATGCTGAAGACGCCGTCAACAATAATGATCTTGTTCCTGTCATCGCACTGCCGAAGAACGCGCTCAAGATCCTCCATGTCATTGTGTCTGTATTTCTTGACGCCGCCATAGGTGAGCCTGCAGCCGTCAATTATGCTTGCATGGTCCATCTTGTCTATAAACACAAAATCGTCCTTGCCGACCAGCGCAGCTATTACGCCAAGGTTCACCTGAAAGCCTGTTGAAAAGACAAGGGCTGCCTCTTTCCGGATAAAACGGGCGAGTTTTTCTTCAAGCTGCTCATGAATATCGAGTGTTCCGTTGAGGAAGCGGGAACCTGCGCATCCGGAGCCATATTTTTTTACGGCATCAATACAGGCCTCTTTCACCTTCGGATGATTCGTCAATCCGAGATAGTTGTTGGAGCCAACCATGATCATCTTCCTGCCCTTTATGACCACCTCCGGATCCTGTGCGCTTTCGATCATCCTGAAATAGGGATACAGGCCGGCCGCCATGAGCTCTTTCGCCCTCGTAAATCTGAAGCATTTCTCGAATATGTCACTCTTTTTTTCTATAGCCATTTTTCTTTCCTGTACCAATCTGCTGTATTCCTGAACCCCTCCCCAAGAGATGTCTCTGAATAATACCCGAGTTCATTCAGGGCCCTTGCCGGGTCGCATGTCCAGTCAGGATAACGTATCTCCCGAATTTTGTCAGGATTAATTATACCTTTTTTCCCGATTTTTTTTAGCACAAGGGCAAGGCCGGGCAGGAGCATCCGCGGCAGCCTGACGCGAAAGGCCTTTCTGCCGAGCGCATGCGAGACTGCTGCAAGGATATCCTCGTTTGAATAGACCCTGCTGTCTGCAAGGTAATAGACCTTTCCGGCAGACTGTTGATGTTCTGCAGCAAGGATCATTCCCTGAACCAGGTCCTCAACATATATAAGGGAATAGGAAGCCTTGCCCCAGAAGGGAAACAACCTGCCATGCACAGCCTTGAAAACAAGAAAAAAGTCCCTGTCTCTTGGCCCAAACACTGCAGGAGGCCGCACAATTGTGACAGGCAGCCTCCCCTTGAAAGAGATTACTGCTTTTTCGCCTTCGAGTTTGCTTTTCCCGTAATCTGAAACCGGGCAGGCAGGATCGTCCTCTGTCAAAGGTCTGCCGTGAAGGCTCGGCCCCCCTGCAGCAAGACTGCTCACATGCAGAAACCTCTTGAGGGCCGGATTCATCTCGGCAGCCGAGGCAACGAGCTTTTGCGTGCATTGCGCATTGGCCTGATGAAAGGCCTTTGCCGAATCGGCCTTTGTCAGTCCTGCAAGATGATAGATATAATCAAACGCGCCCAGTTTCCCGGCATAGGAATCAGCGTCATTAAGGTCGCCCGACAGGCACTGAAGTCCGGGATGTGCCGGCCATCTGCAGTTTGAAGAATTTCTGACGAGGCAGGTAATATCATACCCCTTCTCAATGAGAGCCTCAACAAGGAAACTGCCGATAAAGCCGGTCGCGCCGGTCACCAGAACTTTCATGCCGACAGGCTGCGCCTGCGGCATGGACAAAGGGTGAGGCAGAAGGGAGATGACAGGCAAGAGACCGGCAGTGTCACTGCTCCAGACAATGCTTCAGGGTATCGTTCAACTCGCCGAGCTTAAAAGGTTTCTTAAGAGTGCAGATGCCCTTTGCCCTGAATTCATCCTCAAGTTCTCTCGTGATAAAGGCTGAACAGACAATGATCTTCAGCCGCCGCCCGGCATTTTCGATCTGCCTGATAAGTTCCACGCCTCCTCCGTCAGGCATACGCAGATCAACGAAAAGCAGGTCTGTCTTGCCGGCGCTCAGCATTTCGGCAGCCTCTGCAATATTCGACGCGGTCGTCACCTCATGTCCGCTTTTTTTGAGGGCGCGGTCAAGAAACCATCTTACAAGCTGTTCGTCGTCAACAACAAGAACATTCATGGCAATATCTTAATATATCCCAACAATTAAATAAAGACAGATCTTCAGCCCTTGTCCTGCAGAAACCCGAATTTCTGCATCCTGTATCTCAGGGCATCCCTCGAAAGATTCAGCAGCCGCGCTGCCTTTGTCTGGTTATGTCTCGTCTTTTCAAGCGCCTGCCTGATAAGTTCCTTTTCAACCTCTTCTATGTCGAGGCCGGAAGCAGGCAGCGAGATCTGGCCGGAAGGCTGCTCCGCCGAACTTTCGAGCTTTGTCATAAGCTCAACAGGCAGATGCTCATGCAGTATATATTCGTCATTTTCGAGGATCATTGCCCGCTCTATCACGTTTTTCAGCTCTCTGACATTGCCCGGCCAGGCATAGGCCAGAAAGGCCTTTTCCGTCTCCTGGGACAGGCCCTTCACATTCTTCTTGAAATCCCTGTTGAACTCCTCTATAAAGAACCCGGCAAGGAGAAGAATATCTTCCGGACGTTCCCTGAGAGAAGGCAGTTCTACAGGAATAACCTTCAAACGGTAATAGAGATCTTCCCTGAAATTCTCCTTCTTCACTTCCTCTGCAAGCTTCTTGTTTGTGGATGCAATGATCCTGAGGTCAACAGTGATATCCCTGATTCCGCCGATCCTCTTGAATGTCTTGTTCTCTATCACCTTAAGCAGTTTTGCCTGTGTGCCGAGCTTCATATCACCTATTTCATCGAGAAAGATAGTGCCTCCATCCGTGAGCTCAAAAAGTCCCTTTTTCATCTGCTTTGCATCAGTAAAGGCCCCCTTCTCGAAACCAAAAAGCTCGCTTTCGATCAGCGTGTCCGGAAGGGCGGTGCAGTTTATATCCATAAAAGGCTTTGCCGCCCTGCTGCTCTCATAATGGATCACCTTTGCTATGAGGTCCTTGCCTGTTCCGCTTTCCCCCTGAAGAAGAATGGTCGTAGCATCGCTCTTTGCAACCTTTCTGACAAGGTCCATGATCTTCATCATCTGCCCGGATTTGCCTATTATGTTCGTAAACCCGAACTGTTTTGATATCTGGGTTCTGAATTGAGAGACCTCTTTCCGCAGGCTCACGGTCTCAAGGGCCTTGCTGATAAGAATCTTGAGCTTTTCCATATTAAAAGGCTTCTCGACAAAATCATACGCGCCGAACTTGATCGTCCGGACCGCAGTCTCAATATCCCCAAAAGCCGTTATCATGATCACAATTGCGCTGCCGCTCTCTTTTTTTATGCTCTCAAGAACATTCAAGCCGGAAATATCAGGAAGGTGGATGTCGAGCAGCACAATATCAGGCTGCTCTGCAAAAAAAAGGGATAGACCTTCAAGCCCCTTTTCTGCCGTGATTACCGTATACCCTTCCCTAGTCAGGTTCTCCTGAAGAGACCAGCGCAGCAGTTTTTCATCATCTATGACCAGCACCTTCGGGGTTTCCATCTATTGCCTCTTGCCTGGGAGTATAATATGAAAGAAGTTGCCGATGCCAGGTTCGCTCTCGACCCTGAGCCTTCCGTCATGACTTTCGACTATGTTTCTGCTGACCGCGAGACCCAGGCCGGAGCCGGTATATTTTGTCGAGAATGACGGCTTGAATATGCCCCGGATCTTCTCATGAGTCAAGGGGCGCGCAGTATCTGCAGATGCAATGGTCAGCTCATTCTTTTCGCGGTCAAGCAGGGTGGAGACCGTGATCGTTCCTCCATCAGGCATGATCTGCATCTGGTAGAGGAAAATGTCCGTCAAAACCTTCTCTATTTTGTCGGGATCTACAGAGATCACAGGCACGTCGCCGGGCAGCGCTTTCACCTCAATCCCCATGGTTGCAGCGACATCTCTTATGCCGGCCGCGGCCTTCGTCACGATGCCATTGATATCAACAACCACAGGGTTTATCTCCTGCGGCCTGGCAAAAATGATCAGCTCCTTTACGCACTGGTCAAGACGATCTATCTCGGCAAGGATCTCATTGCAGATCTCTTTGCGGGGGCTCTTGTCAGGAATGTCCTCTGCCATTACCTGCAGGGCGCCGCTGATGCCTGCCAGAGGATTCTTGATCTCATGGGCAACCGTTGCGGCAATCTCGCCCAGCGATGCCATTCTTTCGAGCTGACTCGTCTCTGAACTCTCATATCGCTGCACTGCCTCCCGAGCCTTTTCGAGCTCCCCTGCTATGCTGTTGACGGCGGCCGCAATTGCCGTGAGTTCATCCGTCTCCGGCACAGAAACACGCGCAGCCAAATCACCGCCGGCAATTCTTCGGACATCGCTTGTTATGCTGTCAAGAGGCCTTTTGATCTGACGGCGGGTAAGGATCACAAGCGCAAGAGAAAGCAGGCCTGTGCTTATCAGCCATACGCCAAGCACACGCGCAAGATGGCCTGTAAATGCGCTTTCCTGTTTCCCCTGCATCACCTCAAGGGCAATAATCGCCCTGATTTCATCGCCGGCGCCGTGGCATCTCTGGCAGGGCCAGTCATTGCCCATAACCACGATGCTTGAGTAGACCTCGCGACCCCCGGATTTAAGGACAAGCGGAGCGTTTGTTCTGCGAGCCCTGAAGGCCTGCACATGCCTCTCATCAACCTGCCGTCCCAATTCCCCGGGCACAGTCGAGTTCAGGATTATGCCGCTGTCAGAGAAGATTCTGACAGCCTTTATATCCTCAGCTGCAAGCCCGTCAAGGAACCGCTGGAACTGATCCCTGGTGCGTCCCTCAAGCATAATTGATTTCAGGCCATTGCTGACAACCTCGGAAAGCAATACAACCCTCTCCTTTTTAGCCTCACTAATATACCCCTGCGTTACCCTGTAGCTCAGCCATGAAAAAAAGCCGATGACAGCGAAAAATACTGCGACAATGGACAGGATATGCCGTTTGTACAGGCTCACAGGATCTTCATGACCCCTTATAAAAACAAACTCCCTGCATAAGCAGGGAGTCGAAGATGCCTATGTTGTCCGCAGGCTTACTGACCGCCATAGCTGTGAAGTCCTGACAGCAGCAGGTTCACCCCAAGATAGGTAAAAACCATCGCAAAAAATCCGATTACAGAAACAATGGCCGCCTTCGCCCCCTTCCATCCTCTCATGAGGCGGCTGTGCAGAAAGAAGGCATACACAAACCAGGTTATCAGGGACCAGGTCTCCTTGGGGTCCCAGGTCCAGTATTTGCCCCACGCCTGATCTGCCCATATTGCGCCGAAGATCAGTCCGCCCAAGGTGAATATCGGAAACCCGATCGCAACGCTCTTGTAAGTCAGCTCGTCGAGCATCTCGGCAGAAACATTGAAACTGTTGATGATCTTCCTGAAGATTCCGCCAAAGCGCCAGATTACGAAGGTCAGCCCAACAGCTGCAGCATAGCTTAAGGCTACTATCATCGGCGACTCATTTCTGAAGGACGCCTTAAACAGGTAGCTCTTGATAAGTTCCTGCTTGCCCATAAAGACCACCTTGAAAGTCAGAAAATCAAGCCCCATGCCGGCGAGCACTGTGATAAATATGCCGAGCGTCACGGTCCAGACAATATATGTAAAATCGCTCCTCTTCTCTGTCCTGAGCATCAGATACATAATACCGGTGCTGAAGGAGACCGAAAAGAGCGCATAAGCGACAAAACTCATCATAACATGCGCCAGAAGCCAGTTGGACTGAAGAGCAGGCACAAGGGGCTGAATGCTCTTTGACATTCCCGAAATATCTATAAACGCAAGCGCAAGGGCTGCAACCGGTGTGATGAATGCCCCTAGACTCCTGTTTTTGTATCTGAACTCGATGATAAGATATACCAGGATCAGACACCAGACAAAGAATATGAGGGATTCATAGAGGTTAGTAAGAGGAACCGCGCGGATCCAGCCCATCTGGCCGAGCGCTTCGAACTCTGCCCAGCGAATAAGTATGCCGACTGTCTGTGATACAAATCCGACAACCGTCACTGTTGTGGCCACAATGCCGATCCCGCTCTTTCTGAAGGCGAGATACCCGATATAGAGCATCATCGCAACAAAATAGGCAATGTCGGCAAAGCCTATAAATAAAGAACTATTCATCCTACTTTCCCCCTTTTGGCTCAACAGCCAGCATATTCAGTAATTTCTCAACTTTTCTCTCCAGGGTTGCCCTGTTCCGGTTTGAAGATGCGCCGATCACGACCCTGACGTTGTTTTTCTCCTCAATCAGCGAGACCCAGATCCTCCGATGGCTCATGAAGAAGGTCATGTACAGTCCGATAGACATGATGATACAGCCTAAATAGACGATGCCTACGCCCGGATCCTTCCTCACCTGCATGCCTGTATACTGAACGCCCCACAGATCGCTAAACTCGACCCGGTTGCCGTCCGGCAGGTCCCAGGTCCTGGGGAAGCGCTTAAGAAGCCAGCCGGAATATTTCTGAGCGCCGTTTTCAGAAAAATTCACTAATACCGCGGGGTTCACCATCTGTTCGGCAAACGTAAAGGCCTTGCCGCCCGCATCAAATGAGAGGGCCGGGCTGAAATCCATAAGCCTGCCTTCGACCGCAGTGCCGGGGATTGTGAAACTGTCCCCTATTTTGAGGTTCAATTGTTCAGGCTTGCCTCCCCTTGAGGAAGCCTTCAGAATCACGACCCCTCTTGAGAACCCGTCAGGATGCATGCCGAAGCTTGACTGATAAAAGGTGACCCCTTCGAACTTCAGAGGATCATTCACCACAATCGCCTTCTTCATGACTTCCTGCCCGTTTTTCAGGACAGTGAGCCAGCTCTTGTACGACTTTGCCATTTCCGTGTTCGGATAATAATCAACTTCAAAATTCTCGCAACGAATGTCAAAGCCGAGCGGCACAGTTACGCCCTGATCCTTATATGCAACAGATGAGCTCTCTCCTTCAGGGAGATTCAGAAAGGCATTGTACCCGAAGAAGACGCCTATGACCGCTCCGATAAACATTATCAGGATGCTCAGATGCGTGATATAAACACCAAGCCTTGAGTAATTGCCGTCTTCTGCATAGAGTTGAACAGACCCTTCCTCAGCAGACTCTGCGGGTTTAAACCCGAGGCTGCGCATGGCAGAAATTATCTTTTCCTTTGCCCCTGACGGCTTGCCCTTGACGACAGTAGAGGCCTTTATTGACATCTTCTCTATGTAGTCAACAGGCGCAGGCCTGATCTTTTCCCTGACCAGCTTCCATACCCTGGGCAGCCGGTCAAGCGAGCAGATGATCAGGTTTGCCGAAAAGAGCAGAAGCAATGCAAGAAACCACCAGGAGTGGTACATATTCGTGAACCCGAGATTATCAAGGACGCCAAGCACGCTGTACGCAGTAGTCTGGTCAATGCCGAACATCTTCATGAGCAGCTTGATGTTTTTGGCCGGATCAGGCTGCTGCTCAATGACTGTGCCGACGATAGAAGTGAGCGAGATGAGCGCAAAGATAACAACAGCAGTCTTGACCGAGGCAAATATATCCCAGATCAGATCGAATATATTCTTCTTTTTATTTTCCTTCATCAATACGTTCTCCTGTAATATTAAGTTTTATATTTTAGTATTTTCCCGAAAGAATACACAAATTGCCGGACAACAGGGCAATCCGGCAATGGATTGTAGCATATCCGGCCTTTATGAAGAAAATATGAACATCAGGCCGCCTCAGGACTATCTTACTGTTCTTTATTGGTATCCCCCGCAGAATACGGCAGACTGCCTTTATGAATCAGAATCCGAAGCTCTATATCCCCAGCCTCCGGAAAAATTCATCTCTCAGTCCATGCTTCTGGCCGTGCTCAGTCAGCCTGTCATATTCTTCGTTCTTCTGCTTTATCTTTCTCATGCCCTCATGGGCGGCCTCGCCGATCCTTGCCTCAACAGCGTTCCTGACCGAGGCCTCTGCATCTTCATCCGGATATTGAGGCAGCGTCATTTCGATAATCCCTGCAATCCCTGAAATGACCTCCTGCCTGAAACGCGTCTCCTGTATGATCCTGACATGGTCATGCTCATGTTCGGAAAGATGCTTTACAAAACCCTCCCATATGCTGAACTCATGGGGTTCAAACCTGGCTGCCCCTGAAAGCATCGGCAGGGTCACGGTAATATCGGATTTGAATACGATATTACGGATCTGCACTGATGCGCTTATGCTCTGCCCGTCTGAGTGATAGCTGAAATCAAGATTGTATGACAGCCCGTAGTTCCAGCGCGTCTGGCCGGCAAAATGCCTTCCTTTGCGGTAATCAAAAGGGCCGACCTTTTCTGTTTCCGCAATCGCCTCATAAACATTATTTCCTGAAACCTCATAGAATTCATAGGCAACGTCATCCCTGTAATGAAGAGCTGGACTGCTGATTCCGCCCTGTTTCCTGTGGTAATGCTGGCGTTGCCGCTTCTTGGTGCCGAAGGGGTCATCCGTAACTATCAGGGTGCCTTCCTCATCATAATAACGGACGATCTCTGCATCTGCTGCAGGGGCAGTCAGCAGGCAGAATAAAACGATAATAAGGGGCTTAATACTCATAACAGGCAATGCTCCAGGGCCTGAGGCAGTTCACTCAGGCAGTCAGTAATAATTCATTCATGCACCCAAACCGCTGAACAATTCCTTTTGGGCGGTCTCGCTGATTCAAGGCCCTTTCATACTCTCAAGATACAGCGATCAGATCTCCACCTTGCCGCCGATCACCTGCCCTGCAAGGGCAGCAATGAGAAAAACAGGAATCACCCTGTAATCAAGATTTGCGTAAAGTCGGGCAAATATGACCACAGGAATGGGCAGGTGTATAAAAAGGAACCACTTCAGGGAATATTTCTTCTCCTTTGCCCTGAAATAACCGAAAATGAGATTCATCACAAAGGTGATGATGAATATCGTGGCCACGGCCTCTGAGCGAGAAGAAACATCCATCTTGAAAAATACCCTAAATCAGCAGGACAGGTCAAGGCAACCACAGAAGCATGCCTGTTCAAAAACCGGTATCAGTCGCCGTGCCACGGCAAACAGAGCAATGCTATAATAATCCACCATACTTGAAGGAGGTCTGCATATTTCATCGCTCATTATAGACGGTTACAATCTTATAGGCGTGCAGCACCAGGATCTGCAGGCGGCAAGGCAACGCCTGATAGAGCGGCTTATTGAATACAAAAAGATGAAGGGCCATGATCTGACTGTCGTGTTTGACGGCTGGAAATCCGGCGGCAGCATGCAGGTGCAGTCAGTCAATGGCGGGGTCAGGGTTATATACTCACGCCTCGGGGAGACGGCAGACAGGGTGATAAAGGCCTTGCTGGAGCAGGAAAGAAAAGACTGGATAGTGATAACATCTGACCGGGAGATCATGAGGCATGCCTGGGGGCATAACGCAGTGCCTGTGGATTCTGCCCGGTTCATGCAGAGGCTTGAACCGCATGACAGCGGCCTTCCGGGCGCTTTCGAGCTCCTTGAAGAAGATGACGGCAGGCAGCCTCGGAAAGGCAGCCCGCGCAGACTGTCAAAAAAGGAAAAGGCCCTCATGCGGGTTCTGGGCAGACTATGACTGGAAAACTGCTTGCCCTGCTCAGGCCTGCTGACGCCCTGAACATCTTCTTCCTGATGCTGCTTACGATCATAGTGGCGGCATCAAACGGCAAAGTCGGGCCGGCGCCGCAGCTCATCCTTCTTTATTCAGGACTGATCCTGCTTCAGGCCCTTCTGATCCTTTTTAAGGACAGGGGCAGGTTTATGCACTGGGTCTATCAGCTGATATTTCCGACCATATCAATCCTCGCGATATTCGACAGCCTCGGCTATATCGTCCATTCGATAAATCCGGATGATATAGATCCGCTCCTGATCGAACTCGACTTGCTCCTTTTTGGAGGACATCCGACTGTCATGCTCGAAGGGATCATGCACCCCCTGCTGACTGATGCACTTCAGATTGCCTACATGAGCTACTATTTCATGCCGTTTATCCTGGCCGTTGCCCTTCTTTCCCAAAAGCGGCAGGAGCAGTTCGACTATGCCCTCTTTATGATCATGCTCTGCTTTTATCTGTCATACGCCGGGTATATGCTCTTCCCTGCAGTGGGGCCGCGCTTCACCCTGACACATCTGCAGACCTCTGAACTCCTGGGCTATGCGCTTACAGCTCCCTTGCAGGATTTTCTGAACCGTCTCGAGGGCATAAAGCGTGACGCCTTCCCGAGCGGCCATACGGGCATAGCGCTTGTGCTCATGGCCCTGTCGTACAGATTCGAGAAGAGGCTGTTCCGGCTGTTTTTGCCCTTCACCTCAGCGCTCATCTTTTCTACGGTTTACCTCAGATATCATTATGTGGTAGATGTATTTGCAGGGGTAATCCTGGCAGTCCTAACCCTATTTCTTGGAGGAGCATATTATGGATACCGGCAAAAGAGAGTTCGTCCTGATCATTGAGGACGAAAAAAAGATCTCTGATATCATCAAGGCATACCTCGACAAGGAAGGTTTCAGGATACGGGTTGCCGAGGACGGATCTGCAGCGCTCAGGCAGCTCAGGGAACAGCCGGACCTGATTATTTTGGATCTGATGCTTCCTGATATGGCAGGGGAGGAACTCTGCGGCCTGATCAGGGAGACCTCTGAGGCGCCGATCATCATGCTTACCGCAAAGAGCAGCGAAGAAGACAGGATCAGGGGGCTTGGCATAGGCGCTGACGATTACGTGGTCAAACCGTTCAGCCCAAAGGAGCTTGTCGCGCGCGTCAAGGCCCACTTAAGGAGGGCAGGCAAGGCCAGAAAGAATCAGCAGAGCTTCAACAGGGGCAGGCTTGTCATACAGACCGACAGCCACGAGGTTATCCTCGAAGGCAAGCCGCTGCAGCTTACGCTCACAGAGTTTCGGATCCTGATGGCCCTTGCCGACAACCAGGGAAGGATCCTTTCCCGCAACCAGATCGTCAATAATGTCCAGGGTTATGACTTTGACGGCTATGACCGGACTATTGACGCACATGTGAAAAACCTGCGCCACAAGATAGAGAAAGACTCCAGGGCGCCTGAATTCATACAGACCGTGTACGGCGCCGGCTACAAATTCATAGGGCTGCCTGATGAGGAATAAGCTTTTTCTGTCCTTTGTCGCGGTGGTAGTCCTTGCGCTCATCTCAGGCCTTATTTATGAACGCCTGATCACAAGTGACTTTGAGGAATATGTGAGCGGCGCAAGGGAGGACAGGCTGTACTGGGTCATGGCATCAGTTGAAGGCAGTTATGCAGATGGGCTCTGGGATCATACAGCGCTCCATGAGGCGCTGCACTGGGCAGTAATGCTCGGCTTTGATCTGAAGATCGAGGACCCGCAGCAGAATGAGGTGATGAATTCCGCCGATGCGGTTTCGATGCTTGCGCCTGCAATGAAAAAGCGGATGCTCGCAATCACTGACCTCGGCTCTGCAGAAGGCGATTATGAGATCTATCCCCTGTATCAGGAAGGAAGAGAGATCGGCGCAATGAAGGTCAGGCAGCTCAGACGGCCCGGCATGGAAGAGAAGGAAAAGATCTTCAAAAGAAGGGGGATCTATTTTCTCTCTGTCGCCTTTTCCCTTGCCGGCGGCGGGGCAGTCCTGCTCTCCCTGTTTTTCAGCCTCTATTTTTCGAGGCCCCTGAAGAAGATGAAGGATGCTGTTGAGGCCCTTGCCGGGGCTGATTTCAGTGTGCGCGTGCCTGTGTACTCGGATGATGAACTCGGCCGGCTTGGCCGAAGTTTTAACTATATGGCCGAGGCGCTTGAGCGTGAGGAGGCCCTGCGCAGACATCTGACCTCAAACATTGCGCATGAACTGCGCACACCGCTTGCTGTCATGAAGGCCAATATAGAGGCCATGAACGACGGCATAATCACGGATCATTCACAGGGCATAGAAAACATCCGGACAGAAACGGAAAATCTGATAAGGCTCGTGCAGGGCATAGAGGATGTTACCAAGGCGGAGGCGAGCTTTTTTATGAAGAAAAACCTCACTCATTTTGACCTAATGGAGTTTCTTTTGAAGATCCGGGAGAGGATGCTGCCGCTTGCCGCCGAAAAGGGGCTTGAGATAGATCTGCCTGCAAGGGAGGCCCTGTTTGTAGTATCTGATGCTGATAAACTTGAGCGGATTGTGCAGAACATCCTGTCAAATGCGCTCAAATATACTGATATTGGCAGGGTAGCCGTAGATTTCGGCAGGGAAACCGATCGGTTTTTCATCGAGGTCTCTGACACAGGGAAAGGAATTTCCAGGGAGAGGCAGAACGACATCTTCAAGAGGTTTTACAGGGGAGAGGAGTCTGACGGCATAGGCCTGGGGCTTGCCATTGTGAAGGAGCTTCTGGATTCCATGGCAGGAACCATACAGCTCAGGAGCGCCCCCGGCCAGGGAAGCAGATTCAGGATATGGATTCCTGACGCAAAAGGCCGGGAGGCATAATGCCTTCTAAGCAGAGTGCGACAGGAATACCCTATAAGAAGACTGGCAGCGGCATAACGATCGAGGTGAAGGTCGAGCCGGGATCATCGCAGACGGGCATTGCAGGACTCATGGATGACCATGTTTTGAAGGTCAAGCTCACCTGCCCGCCGGTCAAAGGGGCGGCCAATGATCAGTTGATCGGGGTTCTCGCAGAGGCGCTGAGCCTCAGGAAGTCGCATATAAAGGTGATCAGGGGGCGCTCATCCAAAAGAAAAGTGGTCTTAATCAGCGGGATTGAGGAGATTTCATGAAGGACCTCCTTCATAATTTCTTCACCTCTGCCGCATAGGATATAAACAGGACATCATGAAAGCTCTTCGTATTATCACCAGATCGGCAATAACAGCATGCTTTCTGCTTTCAACTGCCGCGTTCTCTTTTGGCGGCGAGCAGCCTGTCACGCCATATGGGGCTTATTGCAGGGACTGCGCCGTGTATGGCGCCTGCAAGGAGACCATCCCGCCTGCAGAGGCTGTCCATGCGCTCAGAAAGTATTATAGGATTCGCGGATATCGTCTCGGCAATATTACTCACAAGGGCAGGTTCATCGAGGCAGAGGTGCTGAAAAACCACAGGCCTGTGGACAGTGTGATCTTCGACCGGAAGACCGGCAGGCTAAGGTCTGTGTACTGAAAAGCTCAGGAATCTTTCTGCAGACATATCCTATATTGCATGGTGTGACAGATATTCCCTGAGCGCCTCACTGATCAGGGTCTGATATCCTGTTTTTTTCTCAGCGGCAAGCTTCTTAAAATAAAGCAGAATATCATTGTCCAGTCTCAGGGTTGTTGCCACCTTCTTCGGACGATAAAACCTGCCTCTAACTCCATTTGAGAAATCAATTTCTGCAGGCAGTTGCCATTCATCCCTGATGTCAGCTTTTTTCATACCTTTCACGCTCCTTTGGCGTGGCTTTCCGTGCTGTTAAAATCCTGACAAGCTCTATGCCATTGTCTGACATGACATAAAGATGCCCGGTAACAATCAGATTGCCGCTTTTTGTCCGGCCCATGGTGATCCACCTCTCTTCCAGGTAATCGAATCTCCTGTCCATCACCGAAACATGAAACGGATCATCAAAAATCTCTTCAACTTCATGAAAAGAAACCCCGTGAGCTTTGATATTGAGCAGAGCTTTATTCCTGTCCCATTCAAACCTCACGAGCCTATTTTATCAACCTGTATTTACAATGTCAATACACTAAACGTAAAAAAAAGCCCCGGTTGCCCGGGGCCTTTTAAGCTCGTTACTGATACGCTGTAACGGATTTGTTTTTAGAAGCTGAGTGTCAGCATATTCCTGACAACTGTGATGCCCTTTCTGTCGTAGTTGCTGCAGCCATAACTTTCCCAGTTATCCTTATCCAGAACAGATGCATATGCATCTGCAGTATCAGAATAGAATCTGCCCGGCTTGAAATAGCCGGCATCAATCTGATATGAGAGGTTCTTCGAAAGCATCCATCTCATCTTGGCGTCAACTTCCCAGCCAACATTCTTGGAGATGCCGCTTGGAGTCTTGGAAGCCTTCAGGATATAGCCGTCAAGGCTCAGGTTGATGTCCTTGGTGGCTGCATAGTCAACACCGAGGTTGAAGTACGTGGTGTTGGCAATACCTGTGCCCCTGCCGCCGCCTGCTGCGCCGCCCATCCATGGGGATGCTGCTGAGGATGCAAGGTACTCATAGATCAGTGTGTAGTTCTGTACGCTGCCTACGAAGGTCTGGAACATGGTTACGTCAGAATCATCTTCTTTCTGGCCGCTGCCATAAGCGAAGCTGCCCCTGAGTGTTGCAGGAGCCATCTTGTAGTTACCGGCAAGATAGACGCCATAGCCGGAAGCATCTACACCTGAAGAAACATCGCCGAACTGGAAGTCAACTTCAGCCTTGTAACCGAAATTGCCGAACTTGCCGTCTGCATGAAGGCCAAGGTTCTGGAGTCTCATACTGCCTGAGTCATTGTCCAGGTATGTGTAGTTTGCGCCGATATTGTGGTTCGGGTCAAGCTTGTAGGTCATGAGAGCAACATAGGCGTCAGTATCATCACCGCTGATTGCTGTTGAGCCTTCAGCAAGCTTGATCGTAAGAAGGCCGACATGGAGTTCCTTTGTGGGGTCCATAAAGAATACGATGGCGTCATTGCCCATCTGGGTGTGATCAAAGAACTGGCTGTGGCTCAGCTTAAGAGGCATATGACCGACCTTTACGCCTGAGTTAAAGCCGAACAGGCCTGAGCCTGTGTACTGAATCCATGCCTCGAGAATGCCGATAGCCTCTGTGCCGTGCTGGGATGTTGTGCTCCATGCGCCGCCGGGCTTTGTGTTCATGCCGTTGCCTGTTGCTGCGCCCCATGTGTATTTGTCGTCAGCGCCTGTGTCTGATTCAAGAACGATTCTGCCTGTGACGCCGGGAGATGCATCTACATTAACAGCAAGCCTGATCCTCTGGTCATACCATGCTGCTGATGCGTGCTCGCCGCCGATAACGCCAAAAGCGGACTTGAAGCCAGAATTCGTGGCAGTGAATGGAGCAGATGCAGTGCGCTGCCTAAAGATAGTCGCCTGTGGATAGTTATTTGCTACAAAGTCAGACTGAAGACCTGCAGGAAACGCTCCGCCCGTATTATTGAGGCGAGTGTTTGTCTCAAAAGTATCGGCTATGTCGCCATCATTGTTGATATCAAGCCTGTACAGGCCGCCTATTGAGGATGGCAGGCTGGCAAGATTTTCAGTTGCCCTGATGCCGGTGGTCACCCAGCCCTGTCCATACTCATAGCCTGCAGGCCTGTCGGCAGTTGCCGTAGGAGCTGCGCCTCTGTTGTCTGTGTACCAGCCGCGGGTCCTGATTTCACCGCCGAGGGTGATCTGGATCGTGCCCTTTGCTACGACTGCCTGAGTCTCTGCAGGGATTTCAGCATGGATTGCGAATGCTGCTCCTGCAAAACTCAGCACCAAAAGTACTGCTGCGAGTAATGCAAATGTTTTCTTCACTTCCTACCTCCTTAAGGTAGTTCAGTATTGGATCCGCCAAAGGCGGATTTGCTGCCGTGACATGAAATCAAAACCTTTTCTTTTCAGCGCGTTTCAGATCACCTCCTTATTCATAAAGATTCTGTTTTCTTTATCTGTATGTACCGAAAACAGCATTTAAAAGATTCCGCTAAGGCCGGAATCAGACTTCATGAACAATTATTAATCTCTGTGATCCCATAGATTAGACCATTACTTGCCATGCGATGTCAAGCAAAAATCTTCAGCCGCGTCTCCGGCAATGAATCACAAATATATACATGCATGCAATATCCATGCTATTTGAAACAGTTTGAAAATACTGGGAATTATTCATTGCCCTTGCTGTCAGGTTGTGGCTGTTCTGCCACGGGTTGTTGTAGTGAAGACACAAATAATCACCGTCATGCCCGGGCTTGCCTGCCCTCGAAGTTTGTAATCGGGGGATCCCGGGGATCCAGGGCGCTTTCAATTTAAATACGAAAGACACAAATATTCAAAAGTAAAAAGAGGCAATTTGGTATACTATGGGGATGCAGGAGGAGTTGATATGATTTTTCATGTTGTTTTTCAGGACAATGAAGACGGGTGGATCACAGCAGAATGTCCTGCCCTGCCGGGCTGTGTGTCACAGGGCAGAGATCAGCAGGAGGCTATTGCCAATATAAGGGAGGCGATCGTTGCCTGGCTCTGGGCAGAAGACCAGAAGACAGCTGCAGCGCTCTCTCCGGAACAATCAGCCCACTCCATAGTAGTGGCCGTCTAACCGGATGGGAAGACTTGGCAATATATCCGGCAAAGATGCAGTCAAGGCTTTTCAAAAGGCAGGCTGGCAGGTAATCGGTCAGGTTGGCAGTCATGTCGTTTTGGTCAAGGCCGGGGTTAGGGTAAATCTCTCGGTTCCCCAGCATAAAGAACTTTCGACAGGAACATTACGGGCGCTTATCAGAAATGCCGGATTGACTGTAGAGGCATTTAATGATCTTATCTGATTGAATCCTTATGACCAAACCCTGGAAATATGATTTTGACCTTGCCCGGTACAGCAGGCAGATAGAACAGGATCCGAACAATTTCAGGGCCTTCAAAGACCGGGGCAATGTATATTTCAGAAAAAAGGATTTCGACCATGCCATCGCAGACTATAACAGGGCTATTGAACTGAACCCGGATTTTCACCTTGCATACAACAACAGGGGCAATGTGTACATGCAGAGCGGTCAGTATGAACTGGCCATTTCTGACTATAACAGGGCCATTGAGCTTAAGCCTGACAATGGCATGCCTTATAACAACAGGGGCTTTGCCTTCCTGCTGATGGGCAACCTTGCGGCTGCAGAGACAGACATACAGGCCTCGCTCAGGCTGAACCCTGACAACATCTATGCCCTTAACAGCATGGCAGAGGTCTTTGCTGCCGGGGGCAATGCCGAGGAGGCCTGCAGTTGGCTCAGGAAGGCCATCGAAAAGGGCTACAACAACTGGGGCTATATCAGGACCTCAAAGACCTATGACAATATCCGCACTGCCGGCTGTTTCAGAAAGATCATGGAAAGACATGCATGAAGATCATCCATAGGACAAGCCTCCGGGACCTCTGCCTCACCTTTGTCCTGTCCCTCGCCTTTTTGAACCTGATCCTGGTGATGGAGAAGCTGATACGCCTGAGCAGGCTGCTGTCGGGCTCAGGCGCGGCGCTCATTGATATCGGGAAGATCCTCCTGTACATCCAGCCCCAGCTCCTGATGCTCACAATACCTATGTCCCTGCTGTTTTCGATCCTGCTTGTGTACGGCAGGATGAACATGGACAGTGAGGTTGTCGTCCTGAGGGCCTCAGGCATGGATTTCATGGATATGGCGCGGCCTGCCTTCCTGCTGAGTCTGTTCTGTTTTTTCGCAACGCTCGCTGTCAGCTATTCCATCGGGCCTGCTGCAAGCACAAAACTGAGAGAAACCGTCTCTGAGATCATCATGTCCCGGTCTGCCGTAGCGCTTGAAGAAGGCGCCTTCAACTCATCGTTCAAGGATATAGTCATTCTGATAAAGGGAAAGGAATCACCCGACACGATCAACGATATCTTCATTTATGACAACCGGAAAAAAGATGAGCCGAGGGCCATGACGGCAAAACAGGGCAGATTTTTTTCCCATGACATGGGCACAATCGGCCTGCTGCTTACCCATGGGCAGATCACCATAAGCCGAGGGGCAATGACAACAGAGCTTTTCTTTGATAAATACAATATGCTTATGAGCCTCGACGGCAAATCTCCGGAGCCTAAGAAGACGGAGTTTACCCCCCCACAACTGTTTGCACAGGCAAAGGCATCTGATACGAACAAGAGGAAAATCTCTCTGTTCCTTGAATTGAACCGCAGATTCTCTTTGCCGCTGGTATGCCTGGCGCTCGCATTCCTGGGGCCGCCCCTTGCCCTCGCCTCAGGCAGATCAGGAAAATTAGGGGGCCTGGCCCTCGGTCTTTTTGTATTTACCCTGTATTACATGGCGCTGATCTATGGCGAGAATCTGGTCAAGGCCGGCAAGATGCCTATAATTACCGGCGCATGGCTTGCGCCGGCGCTTATCGGCATCTTCTCATGGCTCATGTTCCGGAGGGAAAGGCGCCGGTGAGAATCCTCCATCGGCTGTACCTTTCGGATTTTCTGAGGCTGCTGCTTCTTCTGTCCCTCGGCATTTCCCTCATCATCAGCCTCATTGAGCTGATAGGCAAGATAGATGATTTTCTTCCGAACAGGCCCTCTGCCTGGTCCCTCATCATGTACGCTGTATACACTTTTCCCAGGTTTTTTCTGTATCTGCTGCCGATGGCAGTGCTTATCTGCAGCATCTTCACCTTCAGCCAGGCAGCGCGTCGAAAGGAGCTAACCGCAATACGGGCTGCGGGCGGAAGGATGCGCGATCTCTTCTACCCCTTTGTCATTGCCGGAGCCCTTCTGAGCATCATCGCCTTTTCTGTAGGCGAGTTTGTCGTCCCTGTCTTCTCAGAGCGGTCAGGGGCCCTGAAAACAAAACTGGAAGGAAAAGAAAAAAATGCGGCCATTTCAGACGGCGTCCTTTGGGTCAGGGACCGCAGCGGCAACCCGGCGACTATAGAGCTGTATATCCCGGAGGAGAAGACTGCCCACAATGTCAAAATCTTTCTCCATGGCAGGGATCATCTTAAGGGCATTATCACTGCAAAGAGGGCAATCTGGCAGGCTGATCAGCAGCAGTGGCTCTTTGAGGAGGCAACAGTATATGACAGCGAAACAGGAAAGAAGAAGAATATCCGCAGCATGAATTACAGGGATATGTATCCTCCGGACATATTCTCAGGGCAGATGAAGAAATCCGATGAAATGGGCATCGTCGAGCTGTACCGGCATATTCAGCGGCTAAGGAGCGCAGGGTTCAGCGATCTCAGACTTACTGTTGATCTCAATTCAAAGGTCTCCTTTCCCCTCATCAATGCCTTTATGATGCTTCTTGGCATATCACTGGCCGGCAGGGCAGGCACAGGAGGCGGCCTCTTCACCGCCGGCCTCGGTCTTGGCGTGAGCCTTCTTTACTTGTTCAGCTATACCTTTGCCCTGTTTATAGGCTACTCAGGCATTGTCCCGCCATTAATCGCTTCATGGCTCGTGCCGGTTCTCTTCGGTTCTGCTTCAGTGTACCTGTTTGCAACAACTCCCGAGTGACCTGGAAGTCAGGGGCAAAGAGCAAAGGCAACAGAAGAACCATGGATGCAGTGACAGCGGCCCCGGCGCCTCACCCGTCACCCTTCAAAGCCATCAGGACTTTCTCCCTGTAGAGCCGCCTCAGCCTTCGCGCCACATCCCCTACAGCGTAGGTCACATCCTCAACCCGGCAGACCGGCATCACCTCAGCAGTGGTATTGGTCAGGAAAACTTCTGACGCACTGAAGAGATCCTTTGGCCGGAAATTTCCCTCCTTCACCTGCATGCCCGTTTCATCGGCAATGCCGATAACGACTCCGCGCGTAATACCGTCAAGCAAGCCTGTATCAACAGAAGGCGTGCAGAGTATATCGTCTCTTACAAAGAAGATGTTGCAGATTGTGCCCTCGGATATGAATCCCTGCGCATTCAGCATCACAGCCTCATATGCCCCGCGCTCCTTTGCCTCTATCCTGGCAAGTATGTTGTTAAGAAAATTCAGGGATTTTATTTTCGGATTTATGGCTTCTTTGAGGTTCCTGCGGGTCTGCGCCAGAATTAATTTGACGCCCTCGCTGTAATGATTCTCAGGATATTCCCTGAACTCCTGGGCGATCACCACAAAGGTGGGCTTGGGGCAGAGTGCAGGGTCGAGCCCTATCGGTCCCCTGCCGCGCGATACAGTCACCCTGACATAAGCGTTCCTGAGGCCATTGTCCCTGATAGTCTCATAGACTGCATCGCGTATGGCTTCAGGCGCAGGAACAGTCAGCCTTATCAGGGATGCAGAGCGGTTCAGCCTTTCGATATGCCTCTGGAGCATAAAGACCTTGCCGTCATAAGCGCGCATGGTCTCGTAAATTCCGTCGCCATACAGAAAACCGTGGTCGAACACAGAGACCATTGCCTCAGGCTCGGGCAGTAGCCTGTCATCAAGGAATATCTTCATGGATAAGCTCCCTTTTCATCGCGCATTGTATCATTGCATTTTACCTGGGCAATAGCAAGCTTGCCCGGACTGCCGGTATTTTGTATTATTCCTTAACCGTGTCCAGACCAGACAGATCAAAGACAGAGGGTTACCTGCTGCTTCTGCTTCATGCGCATCTGCCTTACATCCGCTATCCTGAACAGGAGCAGCGCCTTGAGGAGATATGGCTGCATGAGGCCATTGTCGAATCCTATATCCCGTTGCTCACTGTCTTTGAAGATCTCCTGAACGATAAGGCTGACTTCAGGATAACGCTCTCTCTGACCCCGTCACTGCTTGAGATGCTGGGCGACAGTCTCCTTATGGCGCGCTTTGAGCGGTATCTCGATGGCCGCCTTGAGCTTGCCCGGCGGGAAATATCCAGAACCCGCGGCGAGCAGGGGCTTGAATGCCTTGCCCGCATGTATTATGAACGATTCCTGAGGACAAAACGCCTGTTTGAAGAGACATACAGAAAAGACCTGATCGCTGCGCTGCGCTCAATCCGGCAGTCCGGCAGGGTGGAGCTGATCACCAGCGCAGCAACCCATGCCTTTCTGCCTCTGCATATGTCTGAGCCGGACAGCATACGGGCCCAACTGCTGGTCGGCGTCAATACGTACAGCAGATATTTTGGCGCAAGGCCTGCCGGCCTGTGGCTGCCTGAATGCGGGTACGCACCCGGCCTGGATAACCATGTCAGGGACGCAGGCCTTGCCTATTTCTTTCTCGAGAGCCACGGGCTGCTCAACGCCATGCCTGAACCGAAAAAGAGCATATACCGCCCTGTCAGAACTCCCTCAGGAACAATCGCCTTTGGAAGGGACACAGAATCGTCAAGGCAGGTCTGGAGCTCTGTTCAGGGTTACCCGGGGGACCCTGATTACCGCGACTTTTATCGTGACATAGGCTTTGATCTTGATTATGAATACCTTAAGCCCTGGCTGCCGGGAGGCGCCAGGACCTTCACAGGAATCAAATATTTCCGCATAACAGGAAAGACCGGCAACAAAAAGCCCTACAACAAAGAACAGGCCTTAAGAAAGGCAGCCCTTCATGCAGAGCATTTCATGCAGGAGCGGGAAAGACAGGCGCTTTTTTTGAGAGATAAACTGAAGGTCAGTCCTATGCTGACTGCTGCCTATGATGCAGAGCTGTTCGGCCACTGGTGGCATGAAGGCCCTGAATGGCTGCGTTTTGTGCTTAGAAATCCCTCTCTGCAGAACAGGGCAATCAGGTTCATCACGCCGTCTGAATTCTGCTTCGCAGACAGGGCAATCGAGACGGTCATGCCTTCAGCCTCAAGCTGGGGCAGCGGCGGATTCAGCGCTGTCTGGCTTGATCCCTCAAACAGCTGGGTGTACCGTCATCTGAAAAAGGCGTCCCGCCTGATGTCTGCGCTTGCGCATAAACATCGGCAGGCAGAAGGCTTGATGGCCCGCGCCCTGAATCAGGCGCTTAGGGAACTGCTTATAGCACAGGCGAGCGACTGGCCGTTTATGATGAAAACGGGATCGGCAGCCCAGTTCGCCGAGACAAAATTCAGGGAACATATCGGAAATTTTTTCCGGATCTGCGCAGACATATCAGGCGGGAGGCTGCAGGAGGCGGCAGTAGCCTCCTTTGAAGCCAAGACCTGCCTGTTCAGGGATATAGACTTCAGAATCCATACGACTACTGAAGAAGCTTTGCAAAAGGATACGACTTCAGATATGTGAGGAACTCATCCGCAGCGTGAGACATTACAGCGCCCTTATTTGCGATCAGGGAGAACTCCCTCATCATCTTCTGCTCTTTGAGCCTGAGGAAATTCAGGGTTCCGTATTTATTTTCCTTGCGGGCCGCCCAGCGGGAAATGATCGAGACGCCGAGACCGTTTTCAACAGCCTCCTTGATCGCCTCTGTGCTGCCCAGGACCATGGATATCTTCATCGCCTGGGGAGCAATGCCATGCAGGGCAAGAAACTTCTCGATCATCTGGCGCGTGCCTGAACCGCCTTCCCTGAATATGACCGGCTCCTTTGCCAGTTCACTGATGGATATCTCCTTTTTCTTCGCCCAGGGATGGTGCGCAGGCACAATGATCACCAGTTCATCCGCAAGTATCTTCTCTACAATCATCTTCTGGCGCGTCACTTCCCCTTCAACAAAGCCGAGGTCAATGTTGCCGGAATTGAGCATCTCCACAACACGCTTTGTATTGCCGACAAGCAGATGTATCTTGATCTTGGGATGGTTTTTCTTGAAATCAGTTATTACAGCAGGAAGCACATAATTGCCGATCGTTGAGCTGGCGCCGATGCTGATGCTTCCCTTGACCAGACCTGTCAGTTCTCCGATCGTCTTCTGGGCATTTGCATAAATGCTCAGGATCTCTTTGGCATACTTATAAAGCACCTCTCCTGCAGAAGTAAGGGTCACTGTGCTGCTTGACCTGTCAAACAGCTTGGTTTCATAGACCTCTTCAAGGGCCTGGATCTGGAGGCTGACAGCAGGCTGTGTAAGGTGTATGATCTCGGATGTCTTTGAAAAGCTTTTGGTCTCGGCCACTGTGCAGAATACCCTGAGCTTGTGATCGTCCATAGCACTCCTTTGCCCTGTTCGAATAAAATCTGCCGAAGCAGTCCATAAGCCGAGTTCTGTGTTCCCGGAAGCCGCCAAAAGACGGCGCCGGGACGGCAGCCATTCATCTGGGCCCTGACATTACGGTCAGGGTCATGCGGCCTAACCCGTTCTGTCTCCCTCTGCAGGGATTCGGGGGGGCGCCCCTTAAAACAGAACCTATTTGGCCTTGCTCCAGGCGGGGTTTACCAAGCTGCCCGGTCACCCGGAACACTGGTGAGCTCTTACCTCACCTTTTCACCCTTTCCCTTATTACAGGGTGGTTTCCCTTTCTGTGGCACTTTCCTTCCCCCGGATTACCGGGGGACTCCGCATTACGAAGCGCCCTGCCCTGTGGAGCTCGGACTTTCCTCTGCAAAGGCCTTCACCTTTACAGCGGCTGCGTGTACTGCTTCGGCAGCCTATAACTAATTTTAATTAGTATATAACATATCCTTTTTGTTTGGAAGCTGTTTATCATGAACAAAAGCAGATTCGCCTAATGCTCCCCGCAGTACAGTATCCGGGAGCACTGGGGACACTGCACCAGATCCGAACCTTTTATTATCTCGAGTGTGAGCTGGGGGGGGATATTCATGTCGCAGCCAAGACAGATATTGCCCTCAGCCCTTGAAACCGCGACACCCCGTCCATTTCTGAGGAGCTTCATGTACATGCTGTAGGTCTCAGCATCAACCTGGGCAACCAGTTCTGCCCGCTCGTCCTTCATCCTGCCGAGTTCCTGCTCAAGAACCGCGACTTCCGCTTCGAGCCCATTCTTGAACCCCTGTATCTTCTCTGCCTCTGCCTTTACGTTTTCGCCGAATTCCTGCAGTTCCTTCTGCAGGGCATCAATATCCGTCATGATCTGAAGGGTCTGCTCCTCGATCAGCGCTATCTCCTTCTCTGATGCCTCTATTTCCTTAAGGTGGGCCTGATATTCCTTGTTGTTTTTTATATCTGATGTCCTGGCCCTCATCTTCCTGATCTTTTCCTGGGCATCCTCAAGGGCCTTGTCTTTGTCCTTTTTCTTGCCTGCTGCAGCCTCGGCCTTCTGCTTCATCGTCTCAAATGACGCCCTGGCCTTCTTAAACGGTTCATCAACCTCGCTTATCCGCAGCGGAACCCTGTCAATATACCTCTTTTTTTCAATCATGCGGGAATCTGTCTGCTGCAGATGTACGAGAAGTTTTAAGCGATCCTGCACCAATCCTCCTGAGGTATGGTGGGCCCACCAGGACTCGAACCTGGGACCAACCGGTTATGAGCCGGTAGC
>CAYUNK010000006.1:0-64698 GCA_964446125.1 uncultured Nitrospiraceae bacterium
TCATACTCTTCGCCAGGCAATATGAAAATGCCAGAACAAATTTACCGTGGCCTGCGAGTCCGGTTCATTGACAAGCCCGATTCAAATTTGGTATAAATAACGTCTGTTTGATGCAGCATCCGTATGATAAAACTGATATTCCCAGGTAGCTCAGCCGGCAGAGCGGGTGGCTGTTAACCACCATGTCGGGGGTTCGAATCCCTCCCTGGGAGCCAAACATGGAGAGGGCTGTTTAAACACCGTTTAAACAGCCCTCTATTGCATAATGCCCGGGAAGGGCATTCACTTCTTCACTTGAGTCGAGTTGGGATCCTTTAGTCGCCTGGGGCACAGAGGGGGGCATTGCTCTCTCCTTGCGAGACGATGAAGTCAAAAAGGAAGGGGTATACTGAATCAGTGTGAGTTTGTGCATAAATCAAAAGAGCATTAGCAAGCAATGAACTTATATGCAGTGACCTCGAAACGACAAGTACTCCGGCATGATTTCTGCCTTCTGCAAAGAACCGCTCTGTCAATATCCGGAAATCGTCCCGGTTCTTTGTAACCACACAGCGCTCCTCTCCTGCCGCATATTCCAACACCTCTTTGTCTGAGGCGCCCATTAAGGCGATGTCGTGAATACTTACCGAGTCTATACGTTGATTTCTGAGTATCAATGCAACTTCAGGACTGATGTTTTCGTCGAGAAGGAATTTCAAGTATCAACCCCTTTTCAGGAATGGATATCTTTCCGCAATCTCGCCGGGCGTCCACTTCTCGTCCTGCAGGATTCTTTTTTCGATCTCCTCCGGATAGAGCCTGTAATACCCTAATGCAGCCCTCAGCTGGCTTTCCTGCAGCCAGTGGTAGGCATGGCGCAGTACATCAAAGCTCAGATCCATCGCCTTGTAATCAGCAATGATCTCCCAGACCTCGATGCCCGTTCCGGCGATGCGAGCCCTTCGGCCAGTAACACCATCGGCAAAAATTACTCCGGGGCAACGCTTCATCTTGACTGCCTCTTCAAGGAGGTCATTGGTCATGGCTGAAAAATCTCTCCCGGATTCTTCAGCCAGCTTCTTGATTTCCCTGTATGTCTTATCGAAAATCCTCAGGCTTGTCTGAACAGACGGCATCTTCCACCTCCATGTAATGCTATATAATATACTGTATTTCATCATATTACGTTATTCATGTCAAGGAATGCGAAGGCTGGATACGGATAAGTAATATATGGCTTAGAGGTAAACATCGGGCTTTTCGTCTGCGACATTTTGCTACTTGGTGTATCTGTATCTGATTCAGACGAAAAGAACTGTATTTGAGATGACACCGCGATACAGGACTGCTATCGGCCACCTATAGACTATAAAAGTTCGTGCTTTACGTTGACTTGCCGTGAACGGATTTAATATCATGTAGCAATTCAGTAACCGGAGGCTTTTCATGGTTTCACTGCGAAGGCTGATCGTCTTCCTTGCCCTGCTGCCCGTCCTGTTTGTCGGCTGCGAATCCTTGAAGGCTGCAACGCCTATTTTGCCGATGAAAGAATATGAGCGAATGGTAGTCGGACGGCTTGACGCCAACTATATTGGTACGCGTAATTGCCTTTCGGCCTGTCATTTTCATGACAAGATGAAGCGGGATTTTGATGCAAGCACCATGGGAGCCCAGCTTTCGCCCAAGTCAGGGATGCCGCTTGTTGATTGTGAATCCTGCCACGGACCCGGCAGTCTGGCAGTCGAGCAGATTACAGCAGAAAAGGTAGAGGCTGATAAAAAGGCAGGCAGGCAGACTGCCTGTGACCATGAGACCCTGATAGATCTGAAGAATCTGCCGAGCCAGGCACAATCCCTGATCTGTCTGAAATGCCACACTGCCAATGCATCCTTTAACCTGCATAACTGGAATGCCGGTTCGCATGCAATCAACGATGTCTCCTGTTTCGACTGCCATAATCTGCATGCCGGGCCGGATCTGACGGTGAGGACATCAGATATGGCAAACATGTGTGAAAAATGCCATCAGGAGACCAGGACTGAATTTTCCCTGCCGAGTCGCCATCCGGTCTCTGAAAAGCGGGTCTTCTGCACGGACTGTCATGCCCATCACGGCACCATCAACGAAAAGCAGTTGAAAAAGGATACGGTCAAACAGACCTGCGCGCAGTGTCATGCGGAAAAGGAAGGCCCATTTATCTTCGAGCATGCTGATACCACAGAGGATTGCCGAACCTGCCACAGTGCCCATGGCTCTGCCAACAACAACCTCCTGACAGTGCCGATGCCTTTTCTCTGTCTGCAGTGTCATACAGGCCACACGACGTCAGCTTCTGATACGAGTCAGATAAAGGCCGCATTCTATACACGATGCACTGACTGCCATTCGCAAATCCACGGCTCCGATCTCCCTGCTGCATCAGGCAGGGGAGCATTAACGCATTAGGAGGCGAACGTGAAGGCTATGCAATATCTGATTGTCATGGCGCTGGTCGCTCTTCCTGGCGGCCTGTCTGCTGCAGAAGATAATGCAGTCAATGATGGGGCCGGGGTGGTGCAAGGCGTGGAATTGGAGCAGGACGAGGTCTATATCTTTCCCAGGATCGAGCCTGAGATAATGCTGCAGGGAGGCTATCGTTTTATCGGTCTGAGGGGGTCGGCCAGGGCCGGCGAATATGAATATCTGCATAATTCCCTGTTGTTTGGAGGGGAGGTCAGGACACTCTTTTTTCCTCACCGGTTTCATCTTGATATTGATATCAGAAACAGGAAGGATTTTGAGGGCGATCTGTCCTATGCGTACAGGGACAGAATTATCTTTAGGGGAATGAGCAGGGCCCTGTTTCATAATCTCGAAAATATAGAGCTGATTGATCCTGATCCTGCGCCTCCACTCATGAATTACGGTGTTATGAGGGAGGATACAGGCTCAGAGTACGGCGTTTCAGTCAGGCTTGATACGTTGAGCCTCAGGCTTAAGCCGATCGAGTTCCCTGCACATCTGTTTATTGAGGGCCGCCTTGTAACAAGGGACGGCATGATGCAGCAGAGGTTTCTGGGCGGCGCTGCATACTATATCCAGCCTTCCTATGAGCGCGGCATCACCAGGGTTTCGCGAAAGAGGGATATTGATTGGGAAACAAGGGAGTATAAGGTCGGCGCAAACAGCCATTTAGGGCCGATCGAGGTGGAGTATTTCCATACGGAAAAGAGGTTTAGTGCAGGCGGAGACCGGTTTTTTGGCGATGCATACAGTGCTTCCGGCGACGGGGTGTTTTATGGGAGTGTATTAAGGTCTGCAGGCGTATATTCCCATAATCTTGTTCCTGATCTTAGGGGCTCGACAGACACCCTGAAATTCCATACGACATACACCGGGGGGCTTGTTGCAGCAGCCACACTTTCGAAGACGAGCAGGGAAAACCGGATCAGCAGGGCAAAGGCAGACTATTTTATCGGCGCAGGGGATCTGACATGGATCATGAATCCCAAGACTGCTTTTTTTCTGAAGTTCAAGCATAAGGAGGCAGACATTGACAACGCCTCTGCAGAGACCTTCGGCAACAGCTGCTCCTCCGGTAACAACAGCACGAATACTTATGCATGCGATATCCTCCGGCCCCTGTCATCGTTGACCAATACCATCTCCGGAACGGTCAGGTACAGGCCCATCTCGGGCGTGGTGCTCAGGGCCGGATACACCTTCGAGAGCATCAGCCGCGAAAATGCGGATGTCTGGAGCGTCAATGGCAGCAGGCAGAAGGATATGGTATTCATATCGGCAGATGCCAGGCCTGTCAAGGGACTGACCCTGAAGGCCAAATACACGCATTATGAGATAGATCATCCGCTGAACAATATCGAACCGAACCGCTCTGACGAGGGGAAGGTATCTCTGTCATGGATTCCGGTACCGGAGATCAGCACATTGCTGAGCTACAGTATTTTGAAGGACAAGAGAGATGACCTTCAGTTTCATGATACTGATCAGGGAGATGACAGAAGGACAAAGAGGGACAGGCTTTTTGGGAGCGTGGCGTTTGTTCTGCCCGGCAATCTGTCTGTCACTGCGAATTATGCATCTATGCATCATTCAGTCAGGCAGGATATTACATACAGCGGTACATTTCCTGATCCGCCTCTTGTGGATGCGCTTGTGCCTTATACAGGCAGGGTCAACAGCTATGGGATCGGTATGGCATACATGCCCGAAAAGAAGATCAGCCTGAACGCGGATATACAGCAGACGTCCAGCAGGGGCGCTTTTTATCCTTCGCTTCCAGATCTGCTTTTGCCTGTTTCTGTTGCTTCGTTTTCAGAATTCAGGATCAGGGAGTCGGTCTTTACGGCAGGAGGGCAGTATCGCATCGGGGACAATGTTACGCTTGGGTTGCAGTACAGGTATTCTTCCGTGAATGATCTTCTCAATATACCTGAGAGCGACGTAAGAGATGGAAGGTCGCACATTTTCTATGTGACGGTTGCAAAGAAGTGGTGAGAGGCTGTTGGTAGTTTAATGCAGAAAGATCTGAGCGCATGATCGTTCAAGGCCTGAACAGCAAGACCTGCTGAAGAGTTTCCCGCAGCTCCTGCAGTTTATAGGGCTTCTGGATGAAGCCATCAGGGATGAAAGGGCGGACCTCTTCCATAACCATATCCCGGTCATAGCCGGTGGATACTATTATTTTGATCTCCGGTTTTATCAGTTTGATGTTCCTGAACGTCTCGGCTCCGCTCATTCCCGGCAACTGCAGATCGAGAATAACCACTTCAATACGATCTGCGGAAGATCTGAATGCTTCCAGCGCCTTATCTCCCGTATCTGCTGCAATCACCTCATAGTCGCTCCGCACGAGGAAGGCCTCAAGCAGTTGGAGAATATCCGGCTCATCATCTACGATCAGTATGCAGTCCTGCGCTGATGGAGCCGGCAATGTCTTTACAGATGTTTCCGGGGCCGGCTCCCCTGCCCTCGGCAGCAGTATATGAAATGTCGTTCCTTTCCCTGCTTCACTCGAAAAAGTAATGCAGCCGCCGTGATTCTGTATAATGCCTAAAGTGGCGGGCAGCCCGAGGCCCCTGCCGATGAACTTTGATGTCACAAAGGGCTCGAAGACCCTGTCTGCTATGGACGCAGGAATGCCGCCACCCGTATCAGCTACTGAGATGGAGAGATAATCCCCGACAGGGTGCTCGTGCCGGCAAGAGCACGGCCGGGACTCTGTTAAGACCAGGTTTTCAGCGCTGATGGCGAGTGTGCCGCCGCCTTCTTCAACGGCCTCAAACGCATTCCTGCAGAGGTTGACGAAGGCCTGGATGAGTTGATGCTCATCTGCCTTGACAGGCCAGAGATCATCGGGAAGGGACAGGACAATCCTTGTGGCTTTTGCCTTGCCTTTATGGCTGAGGTCAAGGGCTTTTCTGATAACACTCTGCAGGAAAATATGCTTCAGCTGATATTTTCCTTCCTTGGCATAGGCAAGCAGCTGACGGGTCAGATCTGCCATGCGTTCAACACCTTCGATAATACTGTCTACGGGCGCCGACTCTGCGGGCTTGAGCGAAAACCTCATCTTGAGAAGTTCGGCATGCCCGAGCACGCCCATCAGGATGTTGTTGAAGTCGTGTGCTATGCCTCCTGCAAGGGTTGCGATGGACTTCTCCTTCTGCATGTAAAAAAGCCTCTGATCTGCCCTCTTCTGCTCTGTTTCCTGCCTGACCCTGTCGGAAATATCCCTGCAGACCTCAATGACATATGCCACATTTCCGGCGCTGTCAAAGATCGGCGATGCAGTGATCTCCACGATTACATCTTCACCCTGGGGACCGGCATGAGTATGAACCACCATTACCGGCTTCTTCGTATCCAGAACCGTTCTGAGAGGGCAGGGATGGTCCATGTCACTGCAGGGACTGTCCGCACGGTGGGATATGTGGTAGCAGAAGGTGTTGTCGTCTGATATCTTTTTTGCTGCCCGGTTTATCAGCCTGACGCGGTAGTCAGGACTGAGCACCATAACAGGGTCGGCAATGCTGTCTATGACCGACTGCAGGAAGAGAAGCTGCTCGGCCCGTTCCTGCTCTGCAAGAAAGAGCTTCTGCTCGGATTCTTTTCGCATCTCCACCTCATGCCTGAGCTCTTCATTTGCGGCCTGCAGGTCTGCTGTTCTGGCAATAACCTGCTGCTCCAGGCTGTTTCGGGCCTCTTCTGCCTGTTTCTTGGCCGTCAGGATATGTCTGTTCAGCTTCAGGATATGCCATAAGACGAGGCTCATGATGGCCAGCGCAAGGACGAACAGCAGCGGTACATGCCAGTACTGCCGGACAGACTGGCCAAACGTGAACTTGCCGTAATCCCTGTATGGGCCGATTCTCAGTTCTTTCATAAGATCGTGTACAGCATGATAATCCCGAGGTATGGTCCATCCGTGAGTGTCTGAAGCAACAGCAGCGTCTGAGTTCGAAGGCATATTCAGCAGGGCAACGGCAACTCTTTTGGCAGTCTCCTCAGGAGTCTTTTCGAGACGCGCCATGGGCCACTCGGGATAGAGCCTGGTGCTCAACAGGAAGGGAAAATCGTCTTCCTTTCTGCTGTTGATGACCAGAAATTCCTGCAGAGAAACCATTCCTTTTTCTGCCATGCGCTCAAGAGTATCTGTCCTGACTGTGCCGACATCGGCCTTCCCGCTCTTTACTGCCATGACCACGCTTTCATGGTTGTTCACAAAGGACAGGCCCTTGAAATCCCTGTAAGGGTCTACGCCCGCATCATGGAACTCCCTCCATGCTGCCTGCCAGCCTCCCAGAGAGGTTTCATCCACGGCAAGAAAGGTCTTGCCTTTTACGTCCGCCAGTGTCTTTATATCCCCTCTTGCAGCCCTGCAGAAGATCGTTCCGCCAAAGACGGTTGAGGAGCCTCTGAAGGTACGGTTTTTCATGGTTGCGATGCGGGCGACCCCATATTTGGCTTCAAGCCCAACATAGATGGAGCTGTTGGCAATAACGAAATCTACCGCATGAGCGGCGACGGCATTGTCGACCTCAGCAAAGTCGAGGGGGATAATCTGAAACGAAGATCCCGGGATGTTCTTCTGCAGATACGAAGCGGTCGGTTCCCACATCCTCAGCGCAACATCCCTGCCCTTGTGCGCGAGCACCCCTAGCTTGACGGTCGGGCCTTTTGGGGAAGCAGGCAGGGATGCCGGACAGAGCAGATATAAACAGAGGAAAAGCGTGACGAAAAGAGCAATACAGAGTCTGCTGAAAAGGGCAGTATCTTTCTTTTTTGCATACAGGCGTTCCTTAAAAGGCCTGTTCTGTCTGCCACCCAGCATGCGCCCCTCCCAAGGATAATACAACTGTGTACAATATATAACGCGCTCAGGCCGTTGTCAATGAAGAATCGTCAGGCGTCCCTTACCGGCTTTGGCAGCGCCATGATAGGTGACAGAGTATTTCTTGAAGCAGCTTACGTGAGGGACTGAGAAATTCCTGCTGTCAGGGCCTTGAGGAACGCGCTGCGTGGAATTTCCCTGGCGCCGAGGGTGACGAGATGTTCTGTATAAACCTGGCAGTCAATAAGGTCGACTCTCTCTTTTGCAAAGCGCTCTGCGAAAGTCACAAAGGCCACTTTTGAGGCATTGCTCTTTGTTGCAAACATGGATTCGCCAAAGAAGATCCTGCCGATAAGGAGACCATAGAGCCCGCCCGCAAGCTCTTTGTCATGCCATGCCTCAACAGAAAGGGCGTACCCCAAACGATGAAGCTGTGTGTATGCATGTATCATATTCTCTGTGATCCAGGTCCCTGACTGACCTTTGCGACTGCTCTCAGCGCAGCATTGGATCACCTGCTCAAAGGCGCTGTTCATGGTCACGGTGAATCTGCCTTTTCTTATGAGCTGACGAAGACTGCGGGAAACGCGCAGCTCAGAAGGCAAGAGCACGAGCCGCGGGTCAGGCGACCACCAGAGTATGGGAGAGCCATCGGAATACCAGGGGAATATGCCCATGGAGTATGCCTTGAGCAGCCGCTCCTGACTGAGGTCTCCGCCTGCAGCCAGCAGGCCGTCTTTTTCCGCAAGCTCAGGAGGCGGAAAAGATATTTCGTCAGACAGCAGCGCAACAGCCATGGCAGATACCGAAAAAAGGGTTATTCCTCTGCATCAGGGCTTTCCACAAGAAGGCAACAGCCCGTTTCAGATGTCATAATCAAACGTCAGGAGATTATCCCGGACGCCGATCCTGACTGTGCCGCCCTTTCTCAGTTTTCCGAAGAGCACTTCATCGGAGAGCACGTCCTTGACCTTTTCCTGAATAAGCCTTCCAAGGGGCCTGGCGCCATGAGCCGGGTCGTGACCCTTTTCAGCAAGCCATGTCCTGGCCTCCTCTGAAAGCAGCACCTTTATTCTCTTTCTTTTCATGGAACTTCTCAACTCAGCCATGAACTTGTCAACGACCTTTTTCATGATCTCCGGTGTCAGGGGCCTGAAGGTCAGCGTCGTATCAATGCGATTTCTGAATTCCGGGCTGAACAGATTTGTGATAGCGTCCCTGCCTTTCATCTGCCTGTCCTGCGACCTGTCGCCAAAACCGATCACCTGCCTGTCCATATCTTTTGCCCCGGCATTGGAGGTCATGATAAGGATGACATTCCTGAAGTCCGCCTTCTTGCCGGTGTTGTCGGTCAGTGTCGCATAGTCCATGATCTGAAGCAGGATATTGAAGATGTCAGGATGTGCCTTTTCTATCTCATCAAGCAGTAAAACGGCGTAGGGGTGTTTCCTGATCGCATCCGTAAGCAGGCCGCCCTGATCAAAACCTACATATCCGGGGGGCGCACCGATCAGGCGGGAGACCGTATGTTTTTCCATATACTCTGACATGTCGAACCGGATGAACTTTATACCCATGACTGCTGCCAACTGTTTCGAGACCTCTGTCTTGCCGACCCCTGTGGGGCCCAAAAAGAGGAACGATCCGACAGGCCTGTCAGGGCTGGACAGGCCTGCCCGGATTCTCTTGATTGAAGCCGCAAGCGAGGCTATTGCCTCGTTTTGGCCGAAGACGACCTTTTTCAGGTCAAGATCAAGGTGTTTCAGTCTCTTAATGTCTGAGCGGGAGACGGTCCGGGCCGGTATCTTCGCAATATTTGCAACGATCCTCTCGACCTCCGATATGCTGATCGTGCGCCTGCCTGATCTGCCGGAGAGCTTTGAGAGAGCCCCTGCCTCGTCTATCACATCTATCGCCTTGTCCGGCAGATACTTGTCATTAATATAGCGGGCAGAAAGTTCGGCAGCTGCCTTCAGAGCGGCTTGTGAATAGCGTACATGATGAAAATCTTCATAATACGATTTCAGTCCTTCGAGTATGCCTACTGTCTCGGCCACAGACGGCTCCTGAATCTCGAGCCTCTGGAAGCGGCGCGAAAGCGCCCGGTCTTTTTCGAAATAGTTCCTGTATTCTTCATAGGTGCTGGCTCCGATGAAGCGCAGGCTGCCTGAGCTGAGCACAGGCTTGAGGATGTTCGATGCGTCCATGGCTCCGCCGCTTGTGGCCCCTGCTCCCACAATAGTATGTATTTCATCAATAAACAGGATTGCATCAGGAATACGCTCGAGCGCCTTTATTGTGCCCTTGAGACGTGCTTCAAAATCACCGCGGTATTTAGTGCCTGCGATAAGAGATCCCATATCAAGGGAATATATTACGCTTTTCTTCAGGGCATCAGGCACTTTTGCTGCATGGAGCTTAAGGGCAAGCCCTTCAACGACTGCGGTCTTGCCGACGCCAGGTTCACCGACAAGGATTATATTGTTCTTGCGCCTTCTGCAAAGAACCTGTATCATCCTCTCCAGTTCGGTTTCCCTGCCTACAAGCGGATCTATTGCATTGTCTGCTGCCTTCTCCAGAAGATTGACCGTATAGAGCCTGAGTGGATCATCAGAAGGCTTCTGTTTCCGTTTTTCATGAACATGCTCCTCTTCGTCAGGAAGGGCCTGCCCCTCCTGGGGCATCTTCGCCACGCCGTGAGAGATATATTCAAGCACATCAAGACGCTCAATACCCGCCTGATGAAGGATATGGACAGCATGGGACTCCTCTTCGAAAAAGATTGAGGAAAGAACATCTCCTGCATCTGCCTCCTGCTTGCCGGAAGACAGCACATGAGCCAGCGCCCTTTGGAGCACACGCTGAAATCCGACTGTCGGCATGGGATGCTGGTCGCCTTCGGGTGCGAGTTTGTCTGAGTGCTTGACGAAATACTCGGCAAGCGCCTTCTTGATGCCTGATATGCTGCCGCCGCAGCTTCTCAGAACTTCAGAGCCGAGCTCGTCATGGATGATTGCATAGAGGATATGCTCAACAGTAAGGTACTCATGACGCCGGGAATGCGCGTCCTTGATCGTTGCCTCCATAATAAGTTCGAATTCCTTGTTGATCATTGCTTCTCCATGACGCATTTCAGAGGAAATTGATGCTGACGCGCGATGCTGTGGGCTCTGTTCATCTTTGTCTCTGCAATTTCCCTTGTATATGTCCCTGCAAGCCCCTTTCCTTTCTTATGCACATGAAGCATGATGCCGGTCGCCTCAATGACCGGTTTATGAAATACGGTTTCAAGGATATGGACCACAAAATCCATTGTCGTATAGTGGTCGTTAAGGAGGAATACAGAATAAAGCGGAGGCTTCTTCAGCGCAAGGTCAGTATCTTCCTGCAAGTCCTGTTCTGTATAGGGGTTTTTCATGGCCATTGCACAATATATTTTATCACAGCTCAAGCCGGAGAATCTTCCTGTACAGAGACCTCAGATAGAGATTGTAAAGATTGCGGCCAAGTTGGTATAATTCGTGCAAATTCCAAGGGGGAATTGTCTGTAACTTCATGTTGTCTAAGAGTCTTGACATAAAGATATTTATTGTCCTGTCGCTCAGTGTGGCAGTCATCACCGCCGTTATTATCTATATTACCAGTGTTCATCTTTCCAGAGGCATTCTTGAAGAGGTTAAATCAGACAGCATGGCCACCATGGCTGTTGTGGCTGCAGGGATGAAGGAGTCCATGGCCGGCGGCAGAAGCCAGGCCATAGAAAAGCAGATGCTTGACATAAAAAACGAAAGCAGCAAGCTGGAGGTCTATATCCTCGGTACGGATCAAAACATAAGGTATTCATCCGAGCAGGAGTCTGTTCGATCGCGTATAGGCAGCTACGTCCAGAATGTTGGGATTGAAGACTCACTTGAGAAGGCTTTTTCAGGCGGAGACAGGTCGGACATATTTTTGGAAGCTGGCAAGGATGCAAAGAAATACCTCATGTTTGCGCGCATTGTTCCGAACGAATCAGAATGTTTCAGATGTCATGGTTCAGAAAAGAAGATCCTGGGCGCTGTTGTGCTGAGAAAGCATATGGACAGCCATTATGCCTTTATTACTGAGCTTACGAGCGACAATATTGTTGTGAGCATTATTGGGGTCTGCGCAATCATATTAATTTCGCATCTGATGATAACCGGTCTTGTCATCAGGCCTGTCAGGAAGCTTGCAGAGGATGTTGCAGGCCTGCCTCAGAAGATCACTGACGAATCTATTATCAGAGGGCCTGATATTTTGCGTGAAGATGAGATTGGCGAACTCCAGAAGGCATTTCATAATATGGCGATAGATCTTTATGAGAAGACCCATGCTCTTCGCAAATCAAATATTGATATCATGAACGCAAACAGGGAGCTTGAGTCTTTTGCCTATTCTGTATCCCATGACCTGCGTGCGCCGCTCAGAAATATAGACGGTTTTTCGAAGATCCTTATGGATGATTTTTCAGCAGAACTGCCTGACAAGGCGAAACATTATCTCAAGAGAGTGCGAAACGGCACAAGCAGGATGTCTATGCTGATTGACGACATACTTGCGTTTTCCCGAATCGGAAGAACTGATATCGAATTCAAGAGGGTTCCCTGCGCAGCCATTGTAAGGAGTGTGCTCGCCAATTTCGCAGAGGAGATAGAAAAACGGAATGTTTCTGTTACGGTCGGGGAACTTCCTGAGATTAACTGCGATACAACACTTATGCAGAGCCTTTTCCTGAACCTCATATCAAATGCGCTTAAGTTTACAAGAAACAGGGAAAAGGCCGAAATCGTAATAGGGTTTGACAAGGTCAGAAGACTTATATTTGTGCGAGACAATGGTCTTGGATTTGAAATGAAATATCATGATAAGATATTCCAGATATTTCAGCGTCTTCATCTGCCTGAGGATTACGAAGGCACCGGCATAGGCCTTTCTATTGTCAGGAGGATAGCAGAGCGGCATAATGGCAAGGTCTGGGCAGAATCAGAGCCAGGCAGGGGCGCAACTTTTTTATTGGATTTACCCACATTTTAGGAGGCTATAGATGTTAAACAGGTTCATTAATATTCTGCTGGTTGAGGACAACCCCGATGATGTCGAGCTTACCATTTTGGCGCTGGAGAGAAACAATATCGCCAACCCGGTAACTGTCGTCAGGGACGGGAGGGAAGCGCTTGATTACCTGTTTTATAAGGGAAAATACGAAGGCTCTGAGTATGAGCTTCCAAACCTTATACTTCTGGATCTGAAGCTTCCAAAGGTTGACGGCATTGAGGTGCTTCATCAGATCAAGGGTGACCGGAGACTGAAGCTCATCCCGGTTGTGGTTCTGACCTCATCGAAAGAAGACAATGACGTGCTCAAGAGCTACGACCTTGGCGTAAACAGCTATATCCGCAAGCCGGTTGATTTTGACCAGTTTGTTGAAACAGTGAAGCAGATCGGTTTTTACTGGCTTCTGATCAATGAAAAGGCGCCGAAATAGTGGCTGAGCCTCAGGCAGCCAAGCCCAATCTGAAGGTCTTCATACTTGAGGACAATCTTGATGATGCAGAACTCGAAATATACGAGCTGCGCCGGGGCCGGCTTAATATGGAATATGCTGTTGCGAGAAACAGGGCAGAGTTCATGGAAAAGCTCCCCGGTTTCTGTCCTGACATTATACTTGCTGATTATGCGCTGCCTGATATTACCGGCATCGAGGCTATTGCTCTGGCCAGGGAGATGGGTTTCAATGTTCCTGTGATCCTTATTACAGGCGAGGGCAATGAGTCTATTGCGGTTGACAGCCTTGGGTTGGGAGCAGTTGATTATATTCTCAAGAAGAATATAGCCGGACTTCCTGCCAGGGTGTGCCGCGCGCTTGAAATATGGGAAGACCGCAGGGCAAAGGAGCGGGCCGAATCAGAGGAGGCGAGACTCCAGCAGCTCCTGTTTGAGAGTCAGAAGATGGAGGCCATAGGCAGACTTGCAGGAGGCATTGCCCATGACTTTAACAACATCCTGACAGGCATCATGGGTTTTTCGGAGATCTGCCTGCTTGATAGTCCGCAGGGTGCCGGGATACGCAATAAGCTGGAATCAATCATCTCCCTTTCGCAAAAGGGGGCGGATCTGGTAAAACAGCTCCTGATCTTCAGTAATAAGATGGTTATGGAGTTCAGGATGGTCAATATAAACGCCTTCCTTGCCGAGTCAGCCCATTTCTTTAAAAGGATTGTTGAGGAGTCAATAGATATTCGCCTTGATCTGCAGGACGACCTGCCGATGATCAGATGTGACACAAAGCAGTTTACCCAGGTGCTGATGAACCTGATTCTGAATGCCAGGGATGCCATGCAGGGCAGGGGGACGATAACCATAAAGACCGGCAGGTGCAGGATGGAGGCCCCGGCCTCGGCGGTAAAGGACCAGAAGGGCAGGAGCTGGAATGTCTGGATCTCCGTCACTGATACAGGCCCTGGCATTGAGAATCATCATCTGCCGCGTATATTCGATCCTTTTTTTACGACAAAAAGTGACGGCAGGGGAACCGGTCTAGGCCTCGCCATTGTATATTCTGTTGTGCAGGGCCACGGTGGAACCATAAAGGTTGCGAGCAGGAAGGGCTGCGGAGCCACTTTTACCATTACGCTGCCTGCGGCAGGGGAGACTGCCTCGGAAGAGGAATCGCCTTTTTATGAGAAAATGCCGGTTCAGGACACCGGGCGCATAAGCGGGAGCGAGACTATCCTTATTGCAGAAGATGAAGATGTCCTGAGGAACCTCCTGTCTCATTTCATGCGATCACTGGGGTATGACGTAGTAACTGCGCGGGACGGCCAGGAGGCATTCGTCACCTTTTCTGCCGAGCCGGAACGATATCATCTTATCATCTCTGATATGACGATGCCGAACAAAGACGGCATTGAACTGTACAAGGAGGTCAGGGCCCTGAGGCCGCAGATCAGGTTCATGCTGGTGACAGGATACAGTTATGCAGATATTGATGAAATGATTCTGAAGCAGATTACCGCCCTGTTGAGAAAACCCTATACTCCTGTGCAGTTGGTGAAGGCGGCAAGAGATATTCTTGACGCTCAGCCTTCCTGAGCCTGAACGCTTTCTTCCTGAGAAGGTTCGGGTACATGCTCTGCCTTGATTTTGATTATGCGTCTGCCCTTCATGTTCACGATCGTGAACCTCGTTGTCTCTGACTGGTAGCTGTCTCCGACTGTTGGTATCCTCTGCAGGTGTGAGATGAGAAAGCCGCTTATCGTGTCGTATTCATTTGACTCCGGTATATCAAAGCCATGGTCTTCATTGAGGTCCCGAACTGCCAGGGATGCGTCTATCAGTTTTGCGCCGTCCCTGAGCGACTGCACAGGAGTCTCGGTATCATACTCGTCCTGAATCTCCCCTACGATCTCCTCTATGAGATCCTCGATCGTTACGAGGCCTGTTACCGTTCCATATTCATCCACAACAATCGCCATATGCTGCCGCTTCTTCTGCATCTCTTTCATAAGCGCGCTGATCTTCATAGGCTCAGGCACGAAGATTGCCGGGTGGAGGATCTTGGCAATCGAGATATCTCTTCCCTGGGCCATCTCGTTAAAGATATCCTTGTTAAAGAGCACTCCCTTTATGTCGGAGATATCCTTGTCATAGACCGGATAGCGCGAAAAGTTCTCGGAAGATATTGTCTTTATTATGGTATCAGGCGGCTGGTGAATATTGAAGGCGACCATATTCGCTGCAGGAACCATCACACCCTTGACCGATATATCTGTAAAATTAAATACACTATGGATAAGCTCATGTTCGGTTGCCTCAAATATCCCCCGGTCTTTTCCTTCTTCTACGAGCAGTTTGATCTCTTCTTCTGTGATAAACGACCGCTCTGAAAAGGCCTTTGCGCCGAACGGTTTAAGGAAAAGATTGGTGCTTGTTGTCAGGATCGTAACGAACAGAGATGCAATCCTTGAGATAAAGGATATAGGCAGGGCCACAAAAAGGCCGATCTTTTCAGGGTTTCTGAGAGCAATTGATTTTGGGACAAGTTCCCCCAATATGAGCGAAAGGTAAGAAATTATGATGACAACGATGCCGATGGATATCGCGCCTGAAGCCCTTGCGATAAAGGGCGCCGGAATGCCTGCTATCAGTGGTTCAAGCGTGGTGACAGAGGCAGCGCCGCCTATGGCCGATGCAAGCGCCCCGGCAACAGTCACACCGATCTGGACAGTTGCAAGGAATCTGTCAGGCTCTGCCTGGAGTTTGAGAAGTTTCTCTGCACGCCGGCTGCCTTTTTCTGCAAGCTTCCTTATGAAGGACTTGCGCGAGGTGACAACCGCAATCTCGGAAGCTGCAAAAAACCCGTTAAGTACGAGAAAGATAAAGATAAATAAAATATCGATTGACATGCCTTACGTCAGGATATTATACACGAACTGCGCAGGAAGTCTTTAATCTGTCTGTCAAAAGGACAAGCATATGCAATAGATTATACTTCATTTGATCGAAATTGACTAAAAAAACGAAGAGATTTATCATAAGTATTATTATCTTCCAGGAGAATGTTTTGGAAACAACACTAAAGGTGCTCCTGCTGAGCCATACACCGAATCCTGAGGCGACCATCGCAATGGCGGCCAGGCTCTGCTACAGCCCCTCGGACGTCAAAGCCCTCAAAGAAAAGACTGCAGCCAAAGACCAGAAGGGTTTTGTTCGGAAACTGATGAAGATGGGCCATATGAGCCCCATTGAACATGCATCATTCACCTTTGCGGTAGAGGGCATATCGCGGGCCTGTTCTCATCAGCTTGTGCGGCATCGCCTTGCAAGCTATTCGCAGCAGTCCCAGCGGTATGTTAGTGAAGAGGCCGGATTTGATTATGTGATCCCCAAGACGATCAAGGGGGATGAAGATCTTGAGAAATATTATATTGAATTCATGGCAAGGGCCCAAAAGGCTTATAATCAGATCGTAAAAAGACTGAACAGGAAGGGCATCAGGGGTGAGGCAGCAAACCAGGACGCCCGTTTTGTGCTTCCCAACGCTGCTGAGACCAAGATAATGATTACCATGAACGCCCGCGAGCTTCTGCACTTTTTCAGGCAGCGCTGCTGCAACCGTGCCCAGTGGGAGATACGTGCAATGGCGACAGAGATGCTCAAACTTGTGAAGGCCATTGCTCCGACGGTATTTTCAGGCAGCGGGCCCGGCTGTGTAAGCGGGCCATGTCCTGAGGGTGAATATACCTGCGGCAATGCGGTTGAGGTTAGGGAGTTGTTCAGGAAGCTGAATCAGTAAGTAAAGGAGGCATTTATCAATGGCATATGTTATTGCGCTGGCAGGCAAGGGCGGAACAGGCAAGACGAGCATTGCCGGTTTTGCTGTGCGGTATATTGTAGAGAAGAAAAAAAGACCTGTGCTTGCTGTGGACGCTGACAGCAATGCATGTCTTAACGAGGCCCTGGGCGTTCCGGTGCATGCGACTATCGGCTCACTCAGGGAAGAATCGCTCGAAAAGATAAGGAGCGGCGGGCAGAGGCCTGGCGGCATGTCCATGGAGCAGCTGTTTGACTATCAGGTGTCGCAGTCAGTCATCGAAGCCAGGGGATTTGACCTTATGGTCATGGGACGGCCTGAGGGGCCCGGCTGTTACTGCGCAGCGAACAACATCATCAGAAAATATACAGACAAGCTCTCAGAGACCTATCCGTATGTGGTGATTGACAACGAGGCAGGCATGGAGCATTTAAGCCGGCGCACGACCCATAAGGTTGATATGCTGATGATTGTGAGCGACCCGACAGTGCGCGGCATCAGGACTGCACGCAGGATCGCTGACCTGGTGAAGGAACTGGATCTTGAGATAGATAAATATGCCCTTATTATCAATCGTGTCTCCGGCCAGGAGGGCGCAGAGCTTAAGGCCTTTGCAGAGAGCCTCGGTCTCACAGTAGCCGGACTTGTGCCCCAGGACAGGGCGGTCTTTGAAAACGACCTTGCCGGAAAGGCAATCTGTGATCTGCCTGACAGCTCACCTGCGGTCAGGGCAGCGTTTGGTATATTCGATTCGTTTCAGATACCGTAAGCAGAACATTACGTTCTGTATTCTGCATTGATCTTTACATAGTCTTCAGTCATATCGCAGGTAAGAACCTTGACAGATGACCTGCCGGCGTGCAGGTCTGCTGTTATCCTCAGCTCTTTCTTTTTCATCTGTTCGGTCGCTTCCCTGTCTTTGTTGTTCATGACTCCGTTTTTCACAACCTTCACCTTATTGAAATAAACGTCGGTCTTCTCCGGATTAAAGCCGATCCTGGAGTACCCCAGTGCCGCCATGATCCTGCCCCAGTTTGCATCATTGCCGTAAACAGCGGTCTTCACAAGACTCGAATTTGCAATTGCAAGGGCTGCCTTCAGGGCGTCTGCCCTGCTTTTGGCATTGTTTACTATAACCTCTACGATCTTTGTTGCTCCCTCGCCGTCTTTGACGATCAGCTTCGAAAGATCATATGCAAGTTCGTCAAGCGCCTTCTGAAATGGCGGAAATCCGGAAGAGCTTTTGGTAATCGGCTTATTGCCGATAAGGCCATTTGCCATAATGAGGGCTGTGTCATTGGTTGACATGTCGCCGTCTATGGTGATCCGGTTAAACGACTTGTCTACTGCAGCCTTAAGCGCTGCATGAAGGGTCTTTTTATCTATTGCAATATCAGTCAGGATAAAGCAGAGCATGGTTGCCATATTCGGCGCTATCATGCCTGCGCCCTTGCAGATGCCTGCAATTGTGCCCTGTTTCCCCTCTGTTGTCACCTGCCTTGAGATAATCTTGGCAAAGGTGTCTGTTGTCATGATCGCCTCTGCAACATCCATAAGACATGCACTGCCCATACCTTCCGATAGAGGTCTGATCGCAGGCAGGATCCTCTGCATCGGCATAGGAGCGCCGATGACGCCGGTTGAGCAGATATATGTAAGCCCGGAGCTGATACCCATATGCCTTGAGGCAGCAGCAGCCATATCGCGGGCATCCCTCATCCCCTCTTTTCCTGTGCAGGCATTGGCATTTCCGCTGTTGACAATGATTGCCTGGCCCCTGCCTGAGGCTATCTTCTGCATGCAGAGGCGTACAGGAGCTGCCTTTACCGTATTTGTCGTGAAGGCGCCTGCAATTGCCGATTCGACCTCGGAAAAAATAAGGGCCAGGTCTTTGCGGCCCGGTTTTTTTATGGCAGCCTCGGCAACAGAAAAATAGAAGCCCTTTGGGGTCAATATGCTGGATGGTTTTTTCATGTCAATAGAATATATGGGTGCAGGCCCCAATTTCAACCTCAGTCATATGTTAGATTAAACAATGGCGAAAGTTATTGTGGGCATGAGCGGAGGGGTTGATTCGAGCGTTACTGCATACCTTCTTAAAGAGCAGGGCCATGACGTTGAAGGCGTCAGTCTTGTGCTCTATGAGGCAAGGAACAGAACAGCAGGGGCGCTCTGCTGTTCCCAGGAGGCACAGGACAGCGCTGCAGAGACGGCTGCAGCGTTAGGGATCAGACACAGGACAATAGATGTCCGGGCAGCCTTTATTGATGCGGTTGTTGATCCCTTTGTTGAGGCATACAAACAGGGTGAGACACCCAATCCCTGCATACTATGTAATAAGCGGATCAAGTTTCCCTGTCTCCTGAGGGCTGCAGATGAAACCGGGGCCGGGTTTATCGCCACAGGTCATTATGCGAGGGTCGAGGCGGCAAGAGGGTCAGGCAGTATTGGGCAGATGCTTCTTAAGAAGGCAGCAGACGGCAAGAAAGACCAGTCGTATGTTCTTTATGACCTTGAGCAGTGGCTGCTTCAGCGTCTTCTTCTTCCTCTTGGAAATATGACAAAAGACGAGGTGCGGCAGATTGCCGGATCTCTGAGCCTGCCTGCTGCAGGCAGGCCCGAGAGTCAGGAGATCTGTTTTGTCGAAAACAATGACTATCATGCCTTTATCGCTCAGCTTGCGCCTGAAGCAGCCAGGCCGGGGCCCATTGTGAGTTCAGACGGCAAGATCGTCGGAACTCACAGGGGCATATCCTTCTATACGATCGGCCAGAGGAAAGGCCTTGGCATCCCTTCTCCTGAGCCCCATTTTGTTACGCGGATTGATCCGCTCGGCAATATCATCCATGTCGGCACGCGTAAGGAGGCTATGGCAGAGCGAATCCTTGTCAGGGAGATAAACTGGCTGCGCAGGCCTGAGTCAGAGGCGTTTGCCGCCGCTGTCAAGGTTAGGTCCATGATGGATGCCAAACCATCAAGAATCGAGACGGCAGGCAGCCGGGCAGAGGTCATATTTGACGAGCCCCAGTGGGCGCCTGCGCCGGGGCAGAGCGCGGTATTTTATGAAGATGATGTTGTGATAGGCGGGGGCATGATCTCACGGCAGTAGCAGTAAAGCGGACGGACAGCGAATGTATCAGAGCAGACCAGCCTCAGAGCGTCCTTGACGATCGTAATCTCTGCCGGTGTTGTTCCGAGATAGTCTCCGTCTATCTGGATATGCGCATTGCCGGCAATGGTGATCCTTGAGGCCTGCAGATAGATTATATCCTTCTGTTTCAGATGTGTGCCCCTTACAACACCTGCTGCGTATCGAAGAAGGTCAGTGCGGTTTCCGCCCCTGAAGATGCAGATGTATAAACTTGAATCAAGGATATCAGCGTCAGGCGTGACCTTGAAGTTGCCGCCGTACCTGCTTGCATTGCCGATGATCGCGGCATAGCCTCTGTACTGTCTTTCATCAACGCTGAAGAGCAGTTCAGAAGGATGATAACCTATGAGATTGCTGATGCCGCTTACGATGTATGCGCCTCTACCGGAGATCTTCTTCAGCATGCTGTTGACGCCATGCACAGCCGCTGCATCAAAGCCCACACCTGCCATCAGGCAGAAGTGACGCACAACAGGGAGGCTGTCAAGCGAGATTTTGATCCTGCCCAGGCATATAGTTCTGACCTGTCCGGTAATTGCACGCTCCATGGCATCCTCAACAGAGCCGGAAAGAGAGAGCTCTCTGGCAAGCACATTCGTTGTCCCAAGCGGCAGGATGGCAAGAGGCGTCTCTGACATGACCATGCCATTCAGGAGTTCATTTATTGTGCCATCTCCGCCTGCTGCGACAATAAGGTGAGGCCGTCCCGAGGCTGCCTTGCGCGCAAGCTCTTCAGCGTGGCCCTTTGTTTCTGTGAAGAGCAGTTCTGTTTCAAACCCTTTATTCTGCAGATAAGCGACCGCCCGGCCTATCTTTTTGCGGGATGAGGTGCGGGCTGCAGGATTACTGATGATTACGATCAATGATTTCATCTATGCCCTTTTCACCAAGACAGGGGGATATGTTATTTATTATAACAGGAGTCTTTTCGAGGTACCGGATCACACCCTGAATATCCGTATCTTCCCTCAGAAAGAAGACCCTGCCGCCGCTGGTGTCCCGCCTCTTCTTTATGTTTGGAATTCTTACATACCCGAGATCTGCCGAGGCTACATAGCCTGTAGTGTAATCAGGATCATCAGATATGCATACCTCTGCCATTACATCTCTGCAGGATAAGACCTTTGAAGAGAGCATGAGAGCTTCTCTGACTGTCTGCGTATCTATATCCTGATCTGAGAGGCAGGCAGACAGCGCCTTTGCTGCAGTCCGGCTGATGCCGAACCGTGATGCCCTTACCCCCCTTGCTCTGTCAGGCTCCGCCCGCCTGCCTGATGCTGCCATCACAAGGCCTGCGCCACGCATGGTTTGGCTGCTGCGTAATATGCCTAAAGCAGATCTGATAGACTTTTCCGAGATGCCGCACCTTCTGCAGAGCATTTTTATAATCTCCTCTGCGCGGCCAGAGGATCTGCATTTCACTGTTACGACCGGCAGGGCTGTTATTACCCTTGGTCTTGCAATCAACTGCTCGATTGTGATCACTATTTTGTCAGGTTTTCCTTTTGGATGCGTTATTGCGCGGTCTATATATGCAGAGGCGATTTGGTGCAACTCTCGTTTGTAGCAGATAGCTTCAGCTCCTGAGATATGGATATCAGGAACTGCAGAGCGCTGACTGTCTGTTCGTGCGCGATCCTTTTTGCCCTTCTGTCTGGAGGCACGCATGCGTATGTTCCACATAAGGAAGATTATACAATAACTTCATATCCATGCTGAAGATATCAGGCTGTCTCTGCTTTGGTCCCGATGCAGGGTCTTAACTTCTGACTGCACAGAAAAAGACCTGCTTTAGATGCATATCGTGAGGCATATTCATTTATAATACATGGCAGCGCCGGGCACATTGACTGCCGGAGAAAATTATGACAAAAGCTGATATAAACAAAGACAGACTGTTGGAGACCTTTACTGACCTGCTCAGGATTAATTCGCCGTCCTTTGAAGAAAGAGAACTGGGCGCTTTTTTGGCACAAAAGCTGAAAGGGCTGGGTTTCAGCATAACCCGTCAGAGATACGACATGTCGTTTAACATTATTGCATCCAAAAAAGGACGCGCACCCGGAGTTCCGGCCCTGCTTCTGAGCGCACATATGGACACTATTGAGCCCACCCTGGAGATTGCATTCAGCTTAGACAACAAGAAAGTGCGTTCTACAGGCAGCACTGTGTTGGGCGCAGACGACAAGAGCGCTATAGCGCAGATACTGGAGGCAATGACCATGCTGCAGGAGCAGAATATTCAGCATGGTGATGTTGAGATAGTCTTTACCTCTGCCGAGGAGAAAGGTCTGCATGGCGCAAAGAATCTTGATTTCAGGAAGATCAAGAGCAGGCATGCCCTTGTGCTTGATTCGAGCGGGCCGGTCGGCAGGATCGTTGTGGCAGGCCCCTCCCAGATCAGCTACGAGATGCAGATTACGGGCAAGCCTGCTCATGCCGGCATAGAGCCCGAGAAGGGCATAAGCGCCATAAGGGCTGCTGCAGAGGTGATTGCAGCCGTACCTGATGGCAGGATAGACCCTGTAACGACCGCAAATATCGGGGTAATCAGAGGAGGCACAGCGACGAATGTCGTCTCAAGGGATGTTACGATCAAAGGCGAGGTGAGGAGCCATGATCCTGCCATATTGAGGTCAACCCAAAATGCCATCTTTGACAGGGCAGGTGAGATTACAAAGAACAAAGGCGCAAAGCTCAGGATCAAACTCCAGAAAGAATATCAGGCATTCAGGATCAGGGACAGGGAGCCGTTTCTGTTGTACATGGGTGATATTTTTATGAAGTCCGGCATCAGGCCTGAGCATGTGGTTACCGGAGGGGGCTCCGATGCCAATATATTCAATCAGCATGGCATTGTTGCGCTTAATCTTTCTACAGGCATGCAGAAGGTCCATTCCCATGATGAGTTTATTCATATTAAAGATCTTGTGAGCGGCAGTCTGATTGTAGCTTCTGCTGTTGCCAATTTCGTGCAGTTTCGGAAATAACAGAGGATGTCTGAAACCGGACATCCTGATAATGCGAGGAGATGATTGTGACAAAGAAGACCGGTGAAGCGAAGCGCCACAAGAATACGACCTGGAATCTGCGGCATCTTTTTCTGGGCGATGATGACCCGCGTATTGAAGAGCAGAAGAAGATGATAGAGCAGAAGATCTACGAGTTCATCAATAAGTGGAAGCCGCGCAGGGATTACCTGAAAGATGAGGCAGCGCTGAAAGAGGCGCTTGACGAGTATGAGTTCCTGATGCGCAATTATGGCTCTGACGGCAATCCCGGCTATTATTTCTGGCTCAGAAGCCAGATCAACAGGAATGATCCTGAACTCAAGGCAAGGCTTAACAAGATCGAGGAATTCAGCAGGAAGATCAGCAATGATATTCAGTTTTTTCACCTCAGGATTGCAAAGATCCCCAAGGCCATACAGAAAAGATTCCTTGCGGATAAAGGCCTCATTAAATACCGCCATTATCTTGAACGCAATTTCGCAGAGTCCAGATATATGCTGTCAGAGCCGGAAGAGAAGATCATGAACCTCAAGGCAACGACATCGTATGTCAACTGGGTGAGGATGACTGCTGACTTTCTCTCGCGGGAAGAGAGGAAAGTCCTGCTTGAAGACGGCAGCACTGCCATGAAACCCCTGCCTGATATATCGAGTCTCACAAGGAGCAGCAGCAGGAAGGTTCGGGATACTGCGGCAAAGGCATTCAATGATATTATGAGCAGGAATGTTGATATTGCGGAGGTCGAGATCAATGCAATTGTCGCCAACAAAAAGACAGATGATGATCTGAGGGGAGTTTCCCGTCCTGATCTGCTTCGGCATATAAGCGATGATATGGAGAGCGAAACTGTTGACACCCTGATCCAGGCAGTGTCTGGGCGGTTTGATATATCCAGACGCTTTTATGAGCTTAAGGCAGAACTGCTTGGAGTAAAGCGCCTGAAGTACCATGAGAGAAATGTCGAATACGGCTCGATAGAGGCGACCTATCCCTACAGCAAGGCAGTGAAGCTTACCATGAAGGTCTTCAGAGGTCTCGACAGTCAGTTTGCCGATATTTTTTCAGGCTTTATCAGTAATGGACAGTTTGATGTCTATCCCAAAAAGGGCAAGGGTGGCGGGGCATTCTGTGTGCACCATCTCATCTCACAGCCAACCTACATCCTGCTGAACCATACCGGCAGGCTCTCTGACGTCCTTACGCTTGCCCATGAACTCGGCCACGGCATTAACAACGAACTGATCCGGCTGCGGCATCATGCCCTGAACTTCGGCACTCCCACATCCACAGCAGAGGTTGCCAGCACCTTCATGGAAGATTTTGTGTTGAAAGAGATACTGCGGCAGGCAGATGATGAACTCAGACTGAGCATCATGATGATGAAGCTCAATGATGATGTCTCCACCATATGCAGGCAGATAGCCTGCTACCAGTTTGAACAGGAACTTCACCGCATGTTCAGAGACAAGGGCTATCTGTCGAAGGAAGTGATCGGCAAGCTCTTTCAGAAGCATATGGCAGCGTATATGGGCGATGCTGTTGAGCAGTCAACAGGGTCAGACAACTGGTGGGTATACTGGAGTCATATACGCCAGTTCTTCTATGTCTATTCTTACGCAGGCGGGCTTTTAATCTCCAAATCGCTCCAGAACTCTGTGCAGAAAGACCGGAAGTTTATCGGAAAGGTGAAGGAATTCCTCTCTGCAGGCCTTTCTGACAGCCCCAGGAATATATTTATGAACCTTGGCATAGATATCACAGACCGCGGCTTTTGGGACAAAGGTCTGGATGAGACAGAGGCCCTTCTTCAGGAGACAAGGCAACTGGCAGTGAAACTGAAGAAGATAAGGAAGAATGGATAATCGCTTTTTTTGGCTGAAGCAGAATGTCTTGAGCTGAAGGAGTCTAAGGCAAATGCTATTTCAGGATGAAATGTAACCCGACGACTGTACGAATATTTATTAATGAATCCTTTGTGGTGATATCCAGGCGGGTCGGTTCACTGCAATCTATAAATGTACTGACATGGTCATTGACCGATACGCTCAGTTGTGGAGTTTGCCCACCCTTTTCAGAGGTTTGATTTTCAGCAAGGGCTTTTTTCATCATGAGCCCTGTAGCCTTCAGATCAATCACAGATGCAAGATCTTTTTTTTGTTCGTTCGCAGATGCAGGCGACAAGGCAGACATGGATATGGTTGTGACAAACAAGCATAGGAGGCATATAATAACCATACGACTTTTCACGACAGTTTAATGATATCACGAAAAGTAAAAGAAAACCGTTAAATTTTCTTCATATTTTCGGCAGCCGCAGTGCAATACTGACTGCGCTCCGGGCGGTCCGGATGAAACAGCGCATTGAAACAGGATTAACAATGGGCTGAAGCTATTGAATAATAAAGGACTAATTATCAAAGGTATGCGAGATGTGTGAATTCTGTACAAAGCACGGCGAAGGCAGGATCTGGTATAAAAATGCTGCAAATTATGCAGAGGACCTCTTGTCGGATCTGAGCCGCCGCAACTATATCGAAACGTTTCTGAACTCTGCCTTTAAGGAGGGGTTTCGGAGCCTCGGCAGGTTGGAGACGATCTACAGGAAAAAGGGGCGGCTGCCGGAAGCCCTGAGGGCCGGTCTTATCAGGAAGGCAAAACAGGAGCATTTTGGTCAGGTCCTGCCTATTGAGGAAATCCGGGAACTGGCAGGGAAGGCAAAGACGATTGTGCGCATGCCATGTGCCTGCAGATGGGATATGGAAAAGAGGGAAGTCCGCTGCTGCTATGCGATCAGCTATGGGCCTGAGCCCTGGTATAACGCCATAGACATGAGCTATTTCGGGCTGGCCTCGGATGAGGGCCTTGAATCCATGACCGCCGAGATGGCGCTGAAGCAGATGGAGGATTTGGAATTGCAGGGAGCGATACATACCATCTGGACCATGATGACTCCTTTTATCGGCGCAATATGCAACTGTTCTGCTTCAGGATGTCTTGCCATGTCAACCCTGTCAAAAATCCATGTTGAGACCATGGAGCGGGCTGAATATGCGGCGGTGGTTGACGAGACAGTATGCAATGGCTGCGGACTTTGTGATTCAGTCTGTCATTTTCATGCCATTGACAGCGTCATGATAAACGGAAGGTCTATCAGCCGCATTGATCGGGTCAGGTGCTTTGGCTGCGGCATCTGCCGCAGGGCCTGCAGCGTTGATGCCATCTCACTGATACTGAGGTAACACCAGAACGACCGGTTTATTCCCAGAACCGCTTCTTTTTCAGGATCTGAAAGAGGTTGTTATAGTCATCGGTCCAGAGGCGCATCTTCGGGTTTGACCCCGGTTTTTTTCCGGCCTCTTTGATTTCGGGAGAAGTCAGAGGCTCTGAGGTCATTAAAACCCAGTCAGAAGTATAGATCTCGGCATCTTCGTCCTCATCGCTGCTTATCAATATCGAATGTTTGCCAAGGGTGGCGCCAAGTTTTTCGACAACCGGCTCAAGATCAAGATGTGCATTTGATATATGAATTGCAAGGATACCGTCCGGCTTGAGATGGCGAAAATACAGTTCAAGCGCCTGTTTGGTCAGAAGATGGGCCGGTATTGAGTCACCGGAGAAGGCATCCACTGCAAGCAGGTCATAGTGCTGGTCATTCTCCCGCTCAAGGGAGAGCCGCGCATCGCCAAGGATGATCTCTATGGTTCCGAGGCAATCTGCCAGATACGTAAACTCTTCATGCGCAAGCCTTACAACAAGGGGATTGATCTCATATATACGTATCAGATCACCGGGCCGAGCATATGCTGCCAGGGTTCCGGCTCCCAGGCCTACAATGCCCATGCGCAATGACGGCTTTCTGAGATATTCAACGGCAATACCGATGCCAGAGTCAGGACTGTAGTATGCAATCGGGTCGTGCCGCTTTTCCGGGTGAACGAACTGAACGCCATGAGTGATTCCTCCATGTACGAGCCTTCGGGTCTCGTTCTCAGTTGCCCTGTCGTATTCATTTACACGCAGCATGCCATAAAAATTCCTTGCCATGGCCCTTGCAGTCTGCTGGTACGAGTAAATGAAATACCCGCAGGTGACTGCTATGCCTATCATGAGAAGGCCGCTGATCAGATTAAACCACCGCCTTTGGGAATGAACAATAAACAGGAGCACTGCACAGAACATGACGGCTGCAGGCAGTTCATAATATCCTGAAAAGAGCGAGGGCGCAGCAAGGCCGACGATAAGCCCTCCCAAAGCGCCGCCTGCTGAGAGCATCAGGTAGAACGAGGTAAGAAAGCGCGGATGGGGTTTGCGTATTACCAGTTCTCCATGGCAAAACATGCAGCAGGCGAAGAGGCCGGCTGAAAAGGAAATGATAATCAATATGAGGCTTGTTCTGGCGCCCCAGTTCACCAGGCCGTAGGCCATGACGCCAAGAGCAAGGAACATAATCCAGAGATACAGGTTTCTTCTATACAGATGCTCGAAGTCAAAACATAGGATAAAGCTGACAAGATAAAGACTGAGAGGCAGTATCCAGAGAAAGGGGATAGATGCTACGTTCTGTGTAAGATGATTGGTAACGGCAAGCAGCATGGTTGAGGCGCAGGCTGCAAGTCCCAGCCAAAGCAGTTTTTCGCGAAATACAGGCGGTCTGCACTCCGGCGCAGCTTCTGCTTCTTCCGGGCTCCGGCAGACCGCATCAGCAGGCATATGCCTGCTGAGCCATGCAGTGGCCGCAGCTGCGAGCGCAAAAACTGCATATGCTGATGACCAGCCGACTGACTGCTGCCGGATAGTGATATAGGGTTCGACCATGAAGGGATATGCAAGCAGTCCGAGCAGGGATGCCAGGTTGGACAGGGCAAAGAGGCGATACGGCAGGGATGCCTTATATCGCCGGCTGTACCAGGCCTGAAGAAGCGGACTTGTCGTGGACAGCAGAAAGTAAGGAAGTCCTGCAGAGACGGTAAGAAGGCCCATAATTTGCAACATCGGCGATTCACTGCCTGCAGGCTTCCAGTCAGAAGCAGGAGCGATGGGCAGAAGCAGAAGGCTTGCCAGGAGCAGGCCCATATGAAGCAGCGCCTGCATATGAGGCCTCAGATAACGAACAGCCATATGGGCATATATATAGCCTGCAAGCAGCCAAATCTGAAAAAAGAGCATGCAGGTGATCCATACTGCAGCAGACCCGCCAAACCATGGCAGGATCATTTTGGCAATCATCGGCTGTATCTGAAACAGCAGAAAAGCGCCTATGAATATCGTGGCCGCATAGAGAATCATGGGACATATCTTAGATGCGGCCTTGGGTATAAAGCAATACAAACCATCATAATCCATACGCCGGAATAGATTTTCATCGCTTTCGCGTATAATAAACGGGTGATGATTATGAGGATATATGCCTGACAGGGGCTTAACCCAATGGAACGATCTGGTATCAACAGTGATTGATACCCGCAAAGAATTCCGGGCAGAGCGTGACATATACAGACAGGCAGGCAGATATGCCGAGGCTCTTTCCCTGGCAGTCGGCTATGCCGGCTGCATTATCTATATTATTGTTGACGATGGCGCTGCCCTTCTTCTGCCTTCCGGAATCCACCCGGATTTCAGGGATTCTGATTATGCTGCTGATATGCCTCTTATGAAGCATCTTGAGCTTACCCGCAGGAGTATTTTGTGCGCAGCCGATCAGTGCCTGAAATCCGACATCTTCCCGGGCGATAAGCCCTTTTCACTGCTCTGTAGTCCTGTGATAGTGCGCGAAAGGGTGAGAGGCTTTATCTATATATCCTCGTCTGAGCCGAATGTCCTTACTCACGAGAGCCTGATGATGGCAGACCTCATATCCGACGAACTCGCTGCTGCTGTCGAGATCTTGTCACTTCAGTCATCGCTTGATGCTGCTACGGTTACTGATGAGCTGACAGGCTGTTTTAACAGAAAAAAGTTCAACGAGGATATTGAGGTTGAGATACCCTGTTCTGAACGCTATGGCAGAGCCCTGTCCCTTGTCAAGATAAGCATAGACCTCATAAAAAATTATACCGACGCCTATGGAACTGCGCGCGGCGATGAACTAATCAGAAAGACAGGAGAGACCCTTTCTTACAGCATTCGCATGTGCGACAGGCTGTATCGTTTTGGTAAAGAGGAGTTTATCATTACGCTTCCAGGGCTGGAAAAGGACAGGGGGGTCTTCACAGCACAAAGGCTGCAGAAGGTTCTTGGGCAGATCAGGTTTGAGGGGGAGGCAGACAGACAGCCCGGCGGAAAAATTACCTATAGCACCGGCGTTGCCAGTTTCCCTGTTGATGCTGTATTTACAGAAGGGTTGATGAAGAAGCTCGATGCTGCGCTGAAGAGCGCAAAGGAATCCGGAGGAAATGCGGTAGTCGCCCTTTAAAGAGGAGACGGACAGGAAAACGATTATGCTCGCTTTTTCATTACAGTCAGGCAGCAACGGCAACTGCATCTATGTAGAGACGGGCGGAGTAAAGCTTCTTTTTGATGCCGGCATTAACGGTGTTCAGGCCGAAAAAAAACTGGCGGCACAGGGCCGGGATATCCGTGACGTTGACGCAGTGATCATATCCCATGACCATGGAGATCATATAAGATTCGCAGGCATATACCAGAGAAAATATGGTCTGCCCCTGTATATTACCCAAAAGACCCTTGATATCTCGATCAGGCGGCACCCGCTTGGCAGACTTCATGATGTGCGCCTTTTTCAGTCTGATGGTCTGATCAGTTTTGAAAACGTCTCTGTTGAGGCGATCCCAACACCGCATGACAGTGCGGACGGGGCTGCTTTTGTCGTGTCCTCAGGGGGAAAGCGTCTGGGCATTATGACTGATATGGGCCATGCCTTTGACGGACTTGAGGCCCTGATATCTACCCTTGATGCAGTCTTTATCGAGAGCAATTATGACCCTGAAATGCTTGCAAGGGGTCCATATACTGCTCGTCTGCAAAGGAGGATCAAAGGGCCTGAAGGCCATCTTTCGAATATCGAGGCAGCAGAGCTGCTCAGGAATGCGTCACATCGGAATTTGCAGTGGGCCTGCCTGGCACACCTTTCAGAGCAGAACAACAAGGCATCTCTGGCTATTGCGACGCACAGGAGGATAGTTCATCCCAGGCTGCCGATCTACATTGCCAGCAGATATACGACATCAGATATCCTTAGCGTCTGAGCCGAAACGCGCTCCTTCAGGAGTAAACATATTATGGCGAACCCGTTTTATCGTTCAGTCTTATGCCATCGTTTTCGATGGATATAAGACGTTTTTTATATAGTCCTCCGACCGCTTTTTTGTAGGTCTTTTTGCTCATACCAAACATGCGGTAGATATCCTCAGCAGGGCTCTTGTCGGTCAGGGGAATAAATCCTCCCTCTGTTTTCAGCGTATCCATGATCTGTTGCGACAGATCCACGACCTTTTCGTTGCCTGGTTTCTGAAGACAGAGGTCTATTTTTCCGTCCTCCCTCACCTTCTTGATGAACCCTGCCATCTGCTGTCCTTTTCTGAGCGGCTGAAATACCTCATTTTTGTATAGAACGCCCCAGCAGGAGTTGTTGATTATGGCCTTATATCCGATTTCAGTCCGGCTGCAGATCAGCAGATCCACTGCCTGCCCCTGCATCAGTGCAACCGGCTCCCTGTTAAGGAATTTGTTGATTTTGGACGATCCGGCAATGCGGTTGGTTCTCTCATCCCTGTACACATGCACGATATAGGATCTGCCTTCTTCCATTTTCTCCTTCTGTTCGCTGAAGGGGACGAGCAGGTCTTTCTTCAGTCCCCAGTCGAGGAATGCGCCCACCCCGGTGATCGAAACAGCCTTCAGCAGGGCAAAGTCTCCTGCCATGGCATAGGGCCTTTTTGTGGTCGCAATAAGGGTGTTGTCGGAATCATGGAAGACAAAAACCTCGACCGTATCTCCGATATTATGCTCTGCGGATGAGAGACTGCCTGGCATGAACAGTTCTCCCAGTTCTTTGCCGTCAAGCAGAACGCCTGAATCCCGTTTATCAATGACCGTAAGTCTATTGAATCTGCCTGTCTCAGTCATCGAGGGCTTCCATGCTGCTGATCTTCTCAAAGAAGTTGACCCCAAAAGCCCTGCTTATTGTTGTGACGGCAGGCAGAATATGGCTGAAATAATTATTATTGTGTTCCAGTATTTTCATATTGCATTATAATAAAACCTGGTCAGATTAATCTCGAATACAGAGGCGAGGGTTGTTAATGAGATATAACCGGCTCCGAAAACAGGGCAGTCTACAGAAAAACGACAGCGCCGGGTCTGTAGAAGATATCGTGAAGGAACTGAAGCAGACCAGCAGGCCGTCAGGCGGATACCGGGAGCAGTCACTCAGGATTCATGGCCTGATATGCGCAAAATGCGGACGGGAGTTTCAGAATAAAGACCGCCATCTTCTCACTGTGCATCACAGGGATGGCAGACATGCGAATAATCCCCAGGACGGGTCCAACTGGGAGAATCTCTGTATCTATTGCCATGAGGATGAACATAGCAGGGGAAGGCTTGCAGACTATCTGAAGTCAGACCAGGATGGATGATGACTGTTGTACGCCTCGTTGCCGGATGAACAGAAGACAGGAGGAATCATGAGCATTTTGCCGGAAGGTGAGCAGCTTCGCAAGGCAGTGAAATGGATATCTGACCAGAAAACAGAAAATCCTGAGCTTGCCCTTTTTATTCTCATAGAAAATGCTTCTCTGAAGTTTGACCTTGCGCCCAGGGACTCTGAATTCCTTATGCGTCATATGCTTGAGCAGGACGCGAAAAAGTGAGCCGGATTCTTGAATAGCGGCATCTGTTTATGATATCTTTCCCATAAGCTGAAGAGGCTTAAATAAAGGCCAAAAAGGTGGTTATGTCATATAGAGCATGGTTTCAATGCATTAATCCTGAGTGCAGCGAGAAATATCCCCTCAACACGATCATATACCGATGCAAGGGCTGCAATTCCCTGCTTGAAGTGCAGCACGATATGCAGGCACTCGGCCACAGGAGCGCCCAGGCCTGGATGAAGCTTTTTGAGGACCGGTACAAGTCTACTGAATGGCCGTATGGCTCAGGAATCTGGGGCAAGAAGGAGTGGGTTCTGCCTGAGATCAATAATGATAATATTGTCTCCTTGTACGAGGGCGGCTCAAATCTCTTCTGGGCTGAGCGGTTCGGCAAGATGGTCGGCATTGACAACCTCTGGATAAAGCTCTGCGGCAATTCCCATAGCGGTTCCTTCAAGGATCTCGGCATGACAGTTCTCGTATCTATGGTAAAGCAGATGATCAGCGAGGGCGCTCCCATTCAGGCGGTTGCCTGCGCATCTACGGGCGACACTTCTGCAGCTTTGGCTGTGTACTGCGCTGCTGCAGGCATCCAGTCGGTTGTGCTTCTTCCAAAAGGCAAGATATCAATAGCACAGCTTGTACAGCCGATTGCAAACGGGGCTCTGGTGCTTCAGCTCGATACAGACTTTGATGGGTGCATGGAGGTGGTAAAGGAATTTACACGGGATGAGACCATATATCTTGCCAATTCGATGAACTCGCTCCGCATAGAAGGACAGAAGACTGTAGGGATCGAAATCGTTCAGCAGTTTGACTGGGTAGTCCCTGATGTGATCGTTATTCCGGGCGGCAATCTTGGCAATGTCTCTGCCTTGGGCAGCGGACTGCTGATGATGCGTGACCTCGGCCTTATTGCGAAACTGCCCCGCATTGTCGTTGCCCAGGCAGAGCGCGCGAATCCCCTGTACCGCTCATATCTTAAGAATTTCGAGTCGTTCGAGCCGATGCAGGCACAGAAGACCCTGGCAAGCGCCATACAGATCGGAAACCCGGTCAGCATTGAAAAGGCGGTCCGCACGCTTAAACAGTTCAACGGGATTGTTGTGGATGCTACTGAGCAGGAGCTGGCCGATGCTGCCGCGCTTGGGGACATGACCGGAATGTTTAACTGTCCTCATACAGGTGTCGCGCTTGCGGGTATGATCAAGCTGCTTAAGGCAGGCAAGATAGACAGGGCAGAGCATGTGGTGGTCATCTCGACTGCACATGGCCTGAAGTTCACCGACTTCAAGGTCGCCTATCACGAGGGTAATCTGGACTTTCCCTGCCGTTTTTCGAACAGGCCTATGGAATTACCGGCAAAAGTTGGCGCAGTAAAGGAAGCGGTTCAGCATGCGCTCAAAAAGAGGAGTGAGATAGATGCCTGATGATCAGTCATCAGCAATAATGCCTTGCAAGGAGATGAAATGGTTACCAAAAAAGCTGTAAAAAAGGCGGTAGAAAAGGTTGTAAAGAAGGCAGTAAAGAAAGTGGTGAAGACTGCTGCAAAGGCAGAAAAGAAGGTCGCCAAAGCGACAGTCAAGAAGGTGAAGGCAGTTGAAAAGAGCGTGGGAAAGAAGGTCACGAAAGCGGTGAAGGCGGTCAAGAAAAAAATCAGGTAGCAGCAGATTCTATCTGTCTGTTGACAGGCAATGAAGTGAAACGATCAGGTTTCTGTTTCCCATGAGCATGATAATTCAGAGGAACGAATCATCTGTCTGCAGCCTATAGATATACGATCTCATCCGGCAGGCCTGTAATCTTTTTGCAGCCCTTTTCTGTTATGACAAACGTGTTCTCTATGCCGACCGCGCCTCTGCCCGGAAATAGAAATTTGGGTTCTACGGCAATGGTATGGCCTGCCTGAAGCGGTGTCCTGAACTTCGGGGCGAGGATAGGCATTTCATCCAGTTCGAGACCGACGCCATGGCCCACGAATTTTGCCGGTTCTTCCGGATGACCCATGAAATGCTCATCAAGATCAGAGGCTGAAGCCATCCTCGACGCCTCGAAGAACAGATCCTCACATATCTGCCCCGGCATAAGGCGGTCTCTTATCCTGTCCTGAATAGAAAGTGAGACCTTGAAGGCATCTTCAAGCTCAGGTTCAAGCCTGCCTATGCAGAAGATGCGGGTCATGTCTACAAAATATCCGTTATAAGCCCCCCCGTAATCTATAAGGACAGGAACATTCTGTCTGACAGGATCAGCGGAGGGTCCATACGGAGATGCAGTCCAGAGGCCTCTGCCGGTCACAGGGCCGTCAAAGCAGCCGCTCACCGCAGCATTTGCACCCGAGACAGCAATGCCGGTGATCTCCTGATTAAAGCCCCGCATACGGAAATGTCCGCCTATGCCGAGTTTTTTCAGGATATACTCAAGCTCTGCTGCAAGGTCAACCTCCCGAATGCCTGGCTTGAGGAATTCAGGGATCCTGCTGAAGGCCTGGGCAAGCATCCGGCCGCTCATGCTCATCTGAGTCAGTTCCCATTCAGACTTTACTGAGCGCAGACCCCGGTTGACGGCAGAGATATCACGAAACTCGCAGTTGCTGAGCAGACCCTGGTAAAAATTGAAATGCTGCACCGGCAGGACGTCAAACGTAAGGCCTATGGTTTTTATGCTTTGGCCCAGGACGATTGGCAGGTCACGGCTGGATGGGAAGGGCCGCACATCCCTGACAGCGCTTTCCTGATGCGCCCTGATGAGACTCTTCTTAACCAGCAAGACCGGCTCGCCAGTTACAGGAACCCACAGCACGCTGTTCTGGCGTGAACCGGTGAAATAGAAGACGTCAATGGCATAGTTGAATATGGCGCCGTCAAGTCCTTCGGCTGCAAGCCTTTCACGCAGCCTTGCAAGACGCTGATGGATTTCGCTATGCGGTGTTATGATGGCGGGGCTGTCAAGCGTATCTTCTTGAGCGGTCAAATTTGCCTTCTTTGGTCAATCAGTGCCTCAACCGGTTTAAGTCCATAAGGGTTGCCCTGCTCAATTGCAGTAAGCACAGTGCCGCCGCCGGTGAAGAAATAGTAATTTGCATTGTCCATAACTGACAGATAGAGCCCGGGGCAGAGGTCTTTGAATTCCTGAAGCGTATCGCCTCCACCGTACATCTTAAGCGCGGTGCTGTTTCTGTCTATGGTGTGGTCAAGGGCCTGAGAACCTGCCGAGAAATGTGGGGTGAAGCCCATAACGGCATTTACAAAGATCGTCTTTGCCGAAGCGATCACTTTCGCTGCCAATGGATCCTCAAAAGACCCAGGATCTATATCGAGTACAAATCCGTAAGTATTGCCGGCCTTAAAGTCCTTTATGGATATGGTACTGTACCTGCCCTCTGCGCGGGATTCAAGGATATCCGACTCAATGAGGTATGGAAGCTCGACGATTTTTTTTCTTTCTCTGTCTTTTTCGACCAATTCCTTTGCCAGTTCTATGTCCTCATCAAGGATCCCCCTGATCTTTATCCTGTACTTTGCGCAGAGGTAGGTGTTGTAGATGACACCTCCGAGGATGAGATGATCCACCTTTTCGTATATGGCATAGAGTGGTCTGATCTTGGTGTCATATTTCGAGCCTGCCACAACAGCCAGAAAGGGCCGTTCCGGGTCAAGCACCCTGCCGAGGTTAAGGATCTCCTGCTGCATCAAAAAGCCGGCATACGATGGCAGATAGCGGGTGATATTGTATGTAGAGGCATGCGGCTGCCATGAGCCGAAGGCGTCATTTACATAGATATCGGCAAGACCGGCAAGCTGCAGGGCAAAGGCCTCTGCTGATTCTCCTTTATCCTCTTCACCCTGAAACCATCTTGTATTAGGCAGATAGATGCCTCCCAGTCTTCTCTCCCTCAGATCCCTTATGGAAAGATTGATGGACGTGTCTATGCCCGAAATGCCCCTTTCCCCATCAGCAGGGATCCTGGGTATATGGATCTTCGTATGCAGTTTCTGTTCAAGGTAATGCACGACCGGCTCAACAGATTCCTCCCGCCTGCAGAGGATAGCTCCTGATTTCTTGTCCCTCGGTCTTCCGACATGGCTCATCATGATGGGCCTGCCGCCTCGCTCCACAATATGATAGAGCGTGCCGATGGTCCTGTCTATCCTGAAGGGATCGCGTATCTCCCCCTTTTTTACCACATTGTGATCGAACCGTACAAGGACGATCCTGCCATTGAGGTCGGCGTCCTGTATCAGAGGAAGCCCTTGGCCTGTCTGATGATCTGTCATGGATTACCCCGTTTGCTGTGATTTACGAAAAGACAATCATGTAAACACTAATCAAAGTCTATTGCAATAAGTGCCTTGTGTCAATGCAGGGTGTTTTCATCTGCAGAGCCCTGCTGGATTGCCTCAAGAATATTCCACTGTTCATATGCCGAGGTGATTTCGTTTTCGAGATCCTCAAGCCGAAATTTTGCTGCAGGTATACGGTTTCCGTCCTGACGGTAGAATTCAGGGTCAGAAAGCGAAACGTACAGTCTGTCGCGTTCAGTTTCGAGAGCCTCGATCCTGTCCGGCAGTTCTTCAAGAGCCTTCTTTTCACGGAAACTGAGGGTACGCCTGCGTTCCTTCTGGGTACGCTGCCTTTCTGCTACTGCAGTCTTCTTCTGCCCGGCAGATAAAGGCGTTGGCTCCTGCGCTTCAGAGTTGCGCCGGCAAAGCCAGTCATCGTAACCGCCAACATATTCCCTGACCGTGCCGCTGCCCTCGAACACAATGGTGCTGGTAACAATATTATTCAGAAATTCCCGGTCATGGCTCACAATCAGAACTGTTCCCTCGTAATCCATCAGCATCTCTTCAAGGAGGTCGAGCGTCTCCATGTCGAGATCATTTGTCGGCTCATCCATAACGATCAGGTTTGAAGGCATCGTAAAGAGTTTGGCCAAGAGCGCCCGGTTACGCTCGCCGCCGGAAAGCACCCTGACCGGTGAGCGGGCACGCTCAGGAGGGAAGAGAAAATCTTCAAGATATCCGATAATATGGCGCGACCTCCCGTTAATGATCACATGTTCTGATCCATCGCCAATGTTTTCGATTATTGATCTGTTTCCGTCGAGCTGCGCACGATGCTGATCAAAACAGGCGATCTGGATATTGGTTCCAAGGCGAACAGAACCCGAAAGAGGCTTTAGGGAGCCGAGCAGGATGTTGAGCAGGGTAGTCTTTCCTGAGCCATTCGGACCGATGATGCCGATCTTGTCCCCTCTCAGGATCTTTGTAGAAAACTCCCGGACCAATGCATGGTCCCCATACGCATGGCATATATTGTCGGCCACAATCACCTGCCTGCCGGACCGGTCGGCCTCGTTCAGGGTCATGCGGGCGCTTCCGGCTATTTCCCTGCGGGCAAGACGCTGTCTCCTCAGTTCTTTCAGAGCCCTTACACGGCCTTCGTTTCGGGTGCGGCGGGCCTTGATACCTTGTCGTATCCAGGCCTCTTCCTGGCTCAGTTTTTTATCGAAGAGCGCATTATGTGTTGCCTCGGCGTTGAGTTCTGCCTGTCTTCTTGCTGTGTAGGCTTTGTAATCCCCGGGCCAGTCGGTCATACGTCCACGGTCCAGTTCGATGATGCGGGTTGCGAGGGCCTGAAGAAACCTGCGGTCATGGGTAATGAAGAGCAGGGCGCCGCTGAACTCCCTAAGGAATTCTTCGAGCCATCTGATAGAGTCAATATCAAGATGGTTGGTCGGCTCGTCCAGAAGAAGCAGATCCGGATCACTCACGAGCGCCTGTGCAAGAAGCACCTTGCGTTTGTACCCGCCGGAAAGCTCACCCACCGAGGCATCCGGATCAAGGGCAAGCCGTGAAAGGACAGTATGCACCCTCTGCTGCAACTGCCAGCCTCCTGCTGACTCTATCATATGCTGTAGGCGTTCGAGTTCAGCCATCAATCCTGCAGTGTCGCGCCCCTGCCCGAGGCGTCTGCCCACTGCATGATAGTCTGATATCAGCCCTGTCATGTTGCCCAGCCCCCTGGAGACGACGTCGAAGACGCTGCCTGAGAGATGCTGAGGAACTTCCTGGCCGAGCATGGCAATCCGGAGGCCGGGCTCATTTATGACCATACCGCTGTCTGGGCTCATCTCATTGCCGATGATCTTCATAAGCGTGCTCTTTCCGGCACCGTTTCTGCCTACCAGACAGATGCGCTCCCTGCGGCCGATCTGGAGGGTTATGCCATCCAGCAGTTCAGGGCCTCCAAAGGCTATCTTCACTTCCTGCAAACTGATCAATGCCAAGGTTCACCTCATATTTGTCTGATGTATTATAACGAAAGAGTGATCTGCCTGACTGTTGTCCGGACGGTATTCCGGGCTCCAAATCACTTTACTTAAGATTTGTGAGTGTGTTAGTCTTAATACAGAATTTCTGAAGTTTTTGCTGTTTATTAAACCACAAAGACTTTGTGACTTTGTGGCTTTTTTTTTGCTGCGACCTTCTGAGATTTGAGTTTAAAAAAAGGAGGTATAAGCAATGGCTAATGGAACAGTAAAGTGGTTCAATGACTCTAAGGGTTTTGGCTTTATCACAAGCGAAGACGGCAGCGATGTTTTTGTACATCACACTTCTATCCTGGGCAATGGATTCAAGTCCCTTGCAGAGGGTGACTCAGTCAGCTTTGATACTGAGAAGGGACCGAAAGGCCCCAAGGCAGTTAATGTGACAAAGCTGTAATAGTCTGAAAAAAAGCCCTCCTGCTTTGGCAGGAGGGCTTTTTTTTTGGTGCATTTAATGCAGAGTTTTTACGTCCAAGACTGAAATAGAGATATGCAATTATTATGACACTAATATCGGATAGCGGTGATCTCAAAGACCATCGTTCCGTTCGGTCTGCTGACTTGACATTCATCTCCTTCTGATCTGCCAAGCAGTGCCCTTGCCATGGGCGATCCTATGCTGATGAAGTTGTTTTGAGGGTCGATCTCATCAGGGCCGACAATGCGGTACTGGTAGGAGTTTCCCTCGGTATCTTCCAGTTTGACCCACGCGCCAAAATAGACTTTGGACAGATCTGCAGGCTTCCTGTCTACAACAATAAGCATCTCCAGCCGCTTCTTAAGAAAGCGGATGCGGCTGTCTATCTGTCGCAATTGCCGCTTGCCATAAATATATTCCGCATTCTCAGAACGGTCTCCCATCGCCGCCGCCTCAGCGACTGCCTGGGTTACCTGGGGCCGTTTGATCTTCCATAGAAAGGAAAGCTCATCATGAAGACGCTTATGACCTTCGGGAGTAATATATGAGGCTGCAGGGTTATTGGACCCTGTTGTCTGAATGGAATCTGTTTTATTCAATCCGTCTCCTGACTTTAAGTATATACGAATTTGCCTCATATCCGACAGGTTGAGTATACTATAAAGCTATCCTGCGGGAGATTTCGATATAAGAGGTATCGCCTGATGTATACGGACGAAATAGAAAGAAGACGGACATTTGCCATAATCAGCCACCCTGACGCAGGCAAGACCACGCTGACAGAGAAGCTGCTCCTGTTTGGCGGTGCAATCCAGACCGCAGGCGCGGTAAAGTCGAACAAGATCAAAAAGAGCACAGCCTCTGATTTTATGGAGATAGAGAAGCAGAGGGGCATTTCTGTTGCCACCTCTGTGATGAATTTCGAGTACAACGGAAGAAAGATAAACCTTCTGGACACCCCTGGCCACAAGGACTTTGCAGAGGACGTATATCGCACGCTGACTGCGGTGGACAGCGTCATCATAGTTGTAGACTGCGTAAAAGGCGTTGAAGAGCAGACGGAGAGGCTTATGGAAGTATGCAGGATGAGAAAGACGCCTGTGATCGTTTTTATCAATAAGCTCGATCGCGAGGGTCGGCGGCCTTTTGAGCTTCTGGATGAGATCGAAGCAAAGCTGCGCATCAGGGTGCGACCTCTTAGCTGGCCGATCAGTATGGGCTCGTCCTTTAAAGGGGTCTATAACATGTACGACAAGAGCCTTAATCTTTTTCGTCCTGGAGGCGCATCCATCGCAGAGGACTATCTTTCGGTAGATACGATTTCCGACCGCCTTCTTGATGAACAGCTTGGTGAGTATGCTGCACAGCTGAGGGAGGACATCGCCCTGATCGAGGGGGTTTATGAACCATTTGACCAGGCTGCATATCTCGAGGCAGACCTTGCCCCGGTCTTCTTCGGAAGCGCTGTAAATAACTTCGGCGTAAAGGAACTGCTCGCCACATTTACTGCCATTGCGCCGAAGCCCCGCAGCAGGACTGCTGATACACGGTCTATCCATCCTGATGAGAAGAGCTTCAGCGGCTTTGTATTCAAGATCCATGCAAACCTCGATCCAAGGCACAGGGACCGGATCGCATTCTTGAGAATATGTTCCGGAAGATTCGAAAGGAACAAGTTCTTTCATCATGTGCGCCTCGGAAAAGATCTGAAGTTCAGAAGTCCTGCGAGTTTTTTGGCGCAGGAAAAGAGCATAATCGAGGAGGCGTATCCGGGCGATGTGATCGGCCTTTATGATACCGGCAACTTCAAGATCGGAGATACGCTCACTGAGGGAGAAAAGATCATGTTTCAGGGCATACCGAGCTTTTCTCCTGAAGTCTTCAGAGAGGTCATAAATACTGATCCGATGAGGTCAAAGCAGCTCGAAAAGGGGCTGCAGCAGCTTACGGATGAGGGCGTTGCACAGCTGTTTATCCAGCAGCAGGGAAAGAAGAGGATCGTCGGAACTGTCGGGGAGCTTCAGTTCGATGTCATACAATATCGCCTGCTGCATGAATACGGAGCCTCCTGCCGTTTCAGCCCTCTGAATTTCAGCAAGGCCTGCTGGATAACCTCGCGCGAGGCAAAGAAGCTCGATAAATTCTGTGAGTACAGATCGGCAAGGCTCGGTATGGATAAATACGGCAATACCGTCTTTTTTTCTGAGTCTGACTGGGAACTGCAGCGTATCAGGACTGATTATCCGGACATCGAATTTCATTTCAGCTCTGAGTACAACGGCGGGACTCTGGCGGCTGACAGGGCCATAAACTGATCAGCGCCGGGCGATATTGCGCTGACGCGATCAGTTGCTGATTGACTTTATGATAGTATCAGCGGCCCGCTGTTCCGGATTTCCTGGGTGGATATCTGTGGCTTGTCGAACCTGAGGGACGCCTGGCAGAATCGCCCTTGGCTGCTCTGCCCGGGCCTTCAGGGCTTTTTGCCTGCGAACTGAATGGTTTCCCCTTTTTTTTGGTATCTGTGCGTTTCTGCTTCGATTTGGGCTGTGGCGCACGCGGCGGGCGGGCGAACTCTGTATCACGCACAGGCGCAGGAGCTCTGTAATCAAAGTCCTCTAACATGCAGCGTTTTACCTTCTTCCCTAAAACGCGTTCGATGCTGCGGACAGTCTCTTCATCTTCCCTTGTGACAAAGGTGAAGGAATCTCCGGTCTTTGCAGCCCGTCCGGTGCGGCCAATCCGGTGCGTGTATGCATCTGCAGTATCAGGCATATCATAGTTTATTACATGGGAGATGGATGAAACATCAATCCCCCGGGCTGCGATATCTGTTGCAACAAGGATCTGGAATCTGCCGCTGCGGAAGCCGTCAAGCGCTTCCTGCCTCCTGTTCTGCGAGAGGTTGCCCTGCAGAGATGCTGCCCGGTATCCAGCCCTTTCGAGCTGCTGTCCAACGCGCTTTGCCCTGTGCTTTGTGCGCGTAAAGATCAGCACAGACCCTGTATCCGTAAGCTTTAAGAGCTCAAACAGAAGGGCTGTTTTGAGATGCTGGTCAACCGGATAGAGAGCGTGGCTGACTGTATTTGCCGGCGCTGTATGGCCGACCTGAACCGTAACCGGCCTGTGCAGAATATCTTGAGCAAGCCTGCGTATGTCGTCAGGCATGGTTGCGGAGAAGAGAAGTGTCTGGCGTTTTGCAGGCACCTGCCTGATGATCTTTCGTATATCAGGCAGAAATCCCATATCGAACATACGGTCTGCCTCATCCAGTACAAGCATCTCTACATTTGACAGGCTGATTGTGCGCTGCTCAATATGGTCGAGCAGACGGCCAGGGCAGGCAACCACGATATCGGCTCCGCGCCGAAGTTTTTCAACTTGCGGATTGAAGCCAACCCCTCCGTATATGGTGACACTTCTGAGCCTGGTATGATGAGCAAGATTGTTGATGGTTTCGTGTATCTGTTCTGCCAGTTCGCGCGTAGGCGCAACAATTAGCGCCCGGACATGCCTGCGCTCACCTATAATCAAACGCTGCAGAATCGGCAGCACAAAGGCTGCAGTTTTGCCGGTGCCTGTCTGGGCAAGGCCCATAACGTCTCGTCCTTCAAGGACAGGCGGAATTGCCTGAACCTGAATCGGTGTGGGTATTGCATAGCCTGCTGCGGTGACACCGGCCGCAACATTGGGGTGAAGATTGAAAGACTGAAATTTCATAAGACTCCTTGTTTTCTGCGTTCGGGGGGAAAAGTCAGGTGTATGCTGTCATTACATTGACGTAGTTTTCATCCGGGCACAGCAGTTTTTTGATGTCTAACATTAACAGCGAAAGATATACCCTGTCAAGGAAAAGCATCATTCGTGATAGAATGATCAGTATGTCAGAGAAAAATACAAGGTTGGCATATTCAACAGAAAATACAATTCCGAGAAAAGATAGACCGGCAGAGAAAGATCTGCCTTATTACGGTCATCTCAATGACAGGGATAAGGTGAGAGTCCGGCTTGACCGCAAGGGGAGGGCCGGCAAATCTGTGACGGTCATTGAAGGGCTTATGATGCGGCAGAGGGAAAAAGAGGCTATGCTCAAACAGTTAAAGGCAGATATCGGCACAGGCGGGACTCTGAAGGATGGCGACCTTGAACTTCAGGGCGACCATTGCAGGAGAGTCATGGAAGCCCTGAATAAGCTGGGGTACAGGCCGAAACGCTCGGGCGGATAATTTATTATGGTTTACTGTCTTGACGAAGTTGTCAGGACATGTTATTGTTCTGCAGAATTTTAGAAGTTTTTGCGTCTGGCAGAGATCACAAAGACTTTTGACTTTGTGGTCTTTTTTGTTGCTGCCTTCTAAAATTCAAGATTAAGACAACAGGAGGTAAAGGAAGTGGCGCAAGGAACAGTAAAATGGTTCAATGAAACAAAAGGGTTTGGTTTCATTACGGGTGAAGATGGAACTGAGCTTTTTGTTCACCACACAGCTATCCAGGGCAATGGGTTCAAGACTCTTGCTGAAGGTGACAAGGTAAGCTTTGATGCCGAAAAAGGACCGAAGGGTCCGAAGGCAGTCAATGTGGTGAAGCTCTAAGTCATCGGCAAGGCCCCTGTTGCAAAAGGGGCCTTGCCTTATTTTTCTTTTTCTTCAGAGTTAATGGTGGACGCTATCGAGAGCGCTACACTGAGATTACTTCTTTTATTTCCGGAATCTGTTCCTTGAGTTTCTTTTCTATTCCCATCTTCAGCGTCATCTGCGACATAGGGCAATGACCGCAGGCCCCGACAAGTTTAAGCTTGACCACGCCGTCCTGTGTCACCTCCACGAGTTTTGCATCGCCCCCGTCTCTCTGTAGCATCGGCCTGATTTGATCTAATGCCGCCTGAACTTTCTCTAACATGGCTCCTCCTCTGATTGTAATTACAGTGGTTGATTATTTATATGATTAGTATGACTCATGCACTTACAGTTCCCCATACGTTCTGTCGCTTCCATCTATTGATAATAAATAAGACTAATTGTATCCTCATTCTATCAGAAATACTTGCACTGTCAATGTAATTCTCTTTCTGGGAAATATGCTTTACTGCGGAGAGACGAAGATCTATAGGGAGATATAATGGAGAGAAGAAGACAGACGGCTGAAATAATCAAGAGGCTCAGGCAGCAGTATCCTGTCCTGAAATGCGCACTGCGCCACAGCAATCCTTTCGAGCTCCTCGTTGCAACCATTCTGTCGGCCCAGTCTACCGATAATCAGGTGAATAAACTGACGAGGAGTCTTTTTCAGAAATATAAGACGGCCCGGGATTTTGCCTCTGCAGATCCGGAGCAGTTGCGAACAGATGTAAGCTCTGTGAACTTCTATAACAACAAGGCCAAAAGTATCCAGGCATCGGCAAAAATGATAATAGAGACGTTTCATGGAAAAGTGCCGATGACCATGAATGAACTGATTTTGCTGCCCGGGGTTGCAAGGAAGACTGCCAATATTGTGCTTTATAATGCATATGGCATTATCGAGGGTATTGCCATAGACACGCATGTAAAGCGTCTCGCCAGGAGGCTCGGTCTCACGGAGCAGGAAGACCCGGTTAAGATCGAAAAAGATCTTATGGTGATTACTCCGAAGAAAGACTGGGGCGATCTGACGCATTTGCTGATAGCCCACGGCAGGGCAGTATGCGGGGCAAGGAAGCCTATGCATGATAAATGCGTATTAGCCGAGATCTGCCCCTCGCAGCAGATATGATATCAATATCATGATATCACAGTCTATATACGGAACGTGATTTACTGGCGGCCGGCAGGCGCAAATCTCGGCTGAGGAGCTATATAGGGGATCTCACTGACAGTTTCCTCTTCATTTTCCGACCCCTCGGGAGCCTCTTCCGTCTGCATCGGCTCAGAAGGCTGAAGTACAGGCGGCGGTGTGACAATTCTTTGAGTGGCTGCAGACTGTGAGGCAGGGACCGGCCGTGAACGCACAGGTCTTCTCCGGAGAGCAGGCTGAAGAGGTTGTGTCTGCGGAGCAGGATAAACAACCGCAGGTCTCTCTGTCTGCAGCGGATATGGGGTGCTTTCCGGTCTGCGTACCTGCGGCGCCGGTTTCGATGGCTGGCCTGCGTTGACCCTGGAAGATACTTCAGCGCCGGAGGGAAGAAGTTCGAGCTTGCTGATGCGGCCTTTGGCATCATACTGCAGCATATAGTTGTTTTCTCTTACAAGCGAAAGGAGCCTGAGGACCCCGCGCTCGACTTCAACGCCAGTAAATCTGGTGTTCAGCTTCCTGCTCAAGACCTCTCCTGCACCTTCTATAGCGAAACCGGCCTTATCAGCTATTGCCCTGATAGCAGAGCCAAAGTCCACATCCTTGAGCTCTACGCTGAGCAGGTCATTCTGCAGTTCTACTGAAAGAAGGCTCTTAGGTTCTTCTGGTTTGGCCTCCTGAGCCTGCTGAGAAGATTCTGTTGCCTCAGGCCTTATTGCCTGAGGCGATTCCTCTGCTGATGCCGGCAATGCTGCCAAAAAAGCGAGCACCAGACAGAAGAAAGACCGTGAGAAACGATCAGGCATGCTTGTCCTGTTTATCTGCCTGCCTGTCTGCAATGATCTTCTGGGCGAGGTGGGGCGGCACTTCATCATATTGCGCAAATTCCATTGAATAGAGGCCCCTTCCTGATGTAAGGCCGTGAAGCTGGTTGGCATAAGTGAGCATCTCTGCCATAGGCACCAGCGCATTGATCTTCTGATTGCCGCCTGCCTGGGGTTCTACTCCCTGCACTTTGCCCCTCTTTGAGTTCAGATCACCTATGATCGCGCCGAGGGATTCTTCAGGGATGGTTATCTCGGTCTTCATGATCGGCTCAAGAAGCACCGGTTTGGCCTCCTGTACAGCCTTCTTGATAGCCATGGACCCTGCGATCTTGAAGGCCATTTCAGAGGAGTCAACTGTGTGATATGAGCCGTCTATAAGCGTGACACGGAGGTCTACAGTCTGATAACCGGCAATAACGCCTTCATGCATTGCCTCTATGATGCCCTTTTCTACAGCCGGTATGTACTGACGCGGGATGGAGCCGCCGACGATCTTGTCCACAAACTCAAAGCCTGTGCCTCGCGGAAGAGGTTCAACGGTGATGTGACAGTCGCCGTACTGACCCTTTCCTCCTGACTGTTTTTTGTATTTGCCCTGAACTTTGGCAGAGCCGTGTATCGTCTCACGGTATGGGATCTTCGGCGTCTTCATCTCTATCTCGACGCCGAATCTTCTTTTCAGCCTGTCGAGCATCACCTGAATATGAACCTGTCCCATGCCGGATATCAGCATCTCTTTGGATTCCTCGTCCCTGCTGAACCTGAGCGTAGGGTCCTCTTCAAGGACTTTGTGGAGCGCAACGCTCACCTTCTCTTCATCGCCTTTTGATTTGGGCGCTATTGCATATGAGATGATCGGATTGGCAAACGTCACCTTTTCAAAAATGACAGGTTTTGCCTCATCGCAGAGCGTGTCGCCGGTGTTAGTCTCCTTCAGCTTTGCCACAACCGCGATCTCTCCTGCGCCAAGAGTCTGCACAGGAACATGCTTTTTGCCCTGAAGGTAGAATACCTGTCCGATCCTCTCTTTAGCGTCTGCCGTCGAGTTATAAACTGCCGAGTCTGCCTTAAGAATGCCTGAATATACCCTGAAAAGAGAAAGCTTGCCTGCATAGGGGTCTGCTATGGTCTTGAATATGAATGCAGACATCGGCTCTGTTTCGGATGGTTTTCTGAAGATAAGGCCTCCGTCTTTAGGATTTTTCCCGCTTATCGGCGCAATAGTGGACATCTCCTGCGGAGAAGGAAGGCATAGGGCTATTGTATCAAGAAGATTGGATGTCCCTATGTTCTTTGCAGCAGCGCCGCAGGATACAGGGATATATTTTCTTGATAAAGAGCCCTCCTTGATGCCGCTCAGTATCTCTTCCTGGGTAGGTTCTGTCCCTTCGAGGTATTTTTCGAGCAGCACATCATCAGACTCAGCGATCTTTTCGACCAGTTTCTTCCGGTATTTTTCAGCCTCATCCGTAAGTTCTGCCGGTATATCCTGAGCCGTCGTCTTGTTGCCGCTCAGGGTATAGGCCTTCATAGTTATAAGGTCTATGATACCGGAGAAGGTGTCTCCTGCGCCCATCGGTATCTGAAGCGGGATCGGCTCTGTTTCAAAGGATTTCTGCACCTCATCAAGAGCCCGCTCGAAATTTGCCATTTCCTTATCCATCTTGTTAATAAAGACGATCCTTGGAACTTCATACTGACAGGCATATTTCCAGACACGTTCGGTCTCTGCCTTGACCCCTGAGATGGCGCTTACGAGGATGACTGCGCCGTCAACCACCCTGAGGCAGCCTTTGGTATCCTCGATGAAGTTGATAAAGCCGGGGGTGTCAATAATATTAATCCGGTATTTATTCCAGTTGCAGAAGGCAAGGGATGATGTGATCGTTATTTTTCTGTCGATCTCCTCAGGCTCAAAGTCAGTAACTGTTGTGCCGTCCTGAACATTGCCGAGCCTGTCTGTCATTCCGGAGCTAAAGAGCATAGCCTCGGCAAGAGATGTCTTTCCTGCCCCGCTATGGGCGATGAGTGCAACATTTCTGATGTTTCCAACGTCAAAGTTAGCCATAAAACCCCCTCAAAATTAAAGTGACAAATGATATATGTTATCGTTGACGATAATTCCCAATCTAAGATCAGTCTTGCGTCTGCTACGACAATATCTCTTCAATTACCGGTGTTGATGAGGTCTTCCTGGTCTGGCTGCCTGCCCAGATCTTTATTAGTATAAATGATAGGATCAGAAAACTGAATCCCGTAATTGCAGAGAGGGAGTCAGCCTCAAGAGAAGGAACAATGCCGGGCATAAGTTCTTTTCCGATAACTGCTCCGATTACGAGCATTAATGCAGGGAAGCCGTAAACCACCATGGAGCCTTTCATATATGCATAGGTATGGACCAAAACTCTTACCTTCTGGCCCGCAACTGCGCCTGCCTTATTAATGGCCTCGATCTCCATTGACTGATCACCTGCCACGCAGGCGCCTGAAGAGCAGTTCTGTCAGGAGCTTTTTTTCGGAACTGAGACCCTGGCATGCAGGCCGTCAACGCTCATTACTGTGCCTATCTCTTCTATCATAAGGGATTTTACCATAGAGAGTTTTAAAAAAGCTGTTAGGGATTTCGTATTTAAAGAGGTAAAATAGATCTGTCAAATAACAGAGGAGTTCAGGCATGACAAAACTGGTAATGCTCAGGCATGGGGAAAGCATATGGAATAAAGAGAACCGCTTTACCGGCTGGACAGATGTAGATCTGTCCGAAAAAGGCAGGGAAGAGGCGAAGATGGCCGGTCAGGCGCTGAAAGACCAAGGTCTCGTTTTCGACCTGGCTTTCACCTCGGTTTTAAAGAGGGCGATCAGTACGCTATGGCTGGCGCTCGATGAGATGGACCTTCTCTGGATACCTGTCAGGAAATCCTGGCGGCTCAATGAGCGGCACTATGGAGCGCTGCAGGGCCTGCTCAAGCCTGAGGTTGCTGCCCAATATGGCGAAGAGCAGGTGCGCATATGGAGGCGCAGCTATGATGTGATGCCGCAGCCGCTTGAAAGAAGCGACAGCAGGTATCCGGGCAGGGATCCGAGATATGCCGGATTGGCAGACAGGGATATTCCGCTTGCCGAAAGCCTGAAAACCACTTCAGAGAGGTTTATGCCGTACTGGCAGGAAGAAATTGCTCCAGAAATCTCAAAGGGCAAAAGGGTTCTGATAGTGGCACATGGCAATTCCCTGCGTGCGCTGGTAAAGCACCTGGACAATATCTCTGATACTGAGATAGTTGGCCTGAACATCCCTACCGGCATTCCACTTGTCTATGAGCTTGATGAGATGCTCAGGCCGATCAGACATTACTATCTTGGCGAACAGCAGGAGATAGCAAAGGCTGTGAAGATGGTGGCTGATCAGGGAAAAAAGAGATAAGAAACAGTATGTTATTGCCGCTATATTAATGTAATAGGTTATGATATTGCATGGAAAACCCGGCTATTGACACCAATGAAACCGTGCTTGTTCCTGGGGCAACCGTTTTTGCAGGCAGCAGGCTGATCCCTGAACCCAGGGCAAAGGGTGTCAGGGGCAGGATGTTAGTCCGAAGAGAGGCATCAGCATGAGTGATAAGATCCGTGCAGGCATCAGCGCATGCCTTCTTGGAGAACAAGTCCGATATGACGGCGGCCACAAACTTGACCGCTATCTGAAAGAGACTCTCGGCCAGTATGTGGAATGGACCCCTGTCTGTCCTGAGGTGGAGATCGGCCTGCCTGTCCCCAGGGAGGCTATGCGGCTTGTCGGCAATTCTACTGCTCCCCGCCTTGTGACTGTCAAGACAGGGGTGGATGTTACAGAACGCATGAAGGTATGGTCGCAAAAGCGGCTTGAAGAACTCCAAAGAGATGATCTCTGCGGCTTTGTATTCAAGAGCAGATCCCCCAGTTCAGGCATGCGGTCTGTCAAGGTCTACGGCCCGTCAGGCATCCCAGGTAATGCCGGCTCAGGAATCTTTGCCCGGTTGTTTATGGACAGGTTCCCTGTTATTCCGGTTGAAGACGACGGCAGGCTGCATGATCCTGAAATTCGCGAGAACTTCATCGAAAGGATATTCGTCTATCAGCGCTGGAGGGAGATGAAGATGCGGGCAGGAGCAGTACATGATCTGATCGCCTTTCATACAGCGCATAAGCTGCTGATACTTGCCCATAGCAGATCGCATTACATGAGGCTCGGCAGACTGGTGGCAGAGGCAAAGAAACATGAAAGGCAGCGCCTCTTTGCAGAATATATATCGGTTCTTATGGAGGGATTAAAGCTTATAGCCACAAGAAAGAAGAATACGAATGTGCTTCAGCATATTGCAGGCTACTTCAAGAAGCAGCTGACTGTGAAAGAGAAACAGGAGCTTCTTGATCTGATCGAGGAGTATCACCGGGGGTATGTTCCGCTCATTGCGCCGGTCGTGCTTCTGCGGCACTATGCCCGGAAGTACGAGGAACCGTATCTTTCAGGGCAGTATTACCTTTATCCCCATCCTGCAGAACTGATGCTCAGGAACCACGTTTAGCATTGATTCGTTCTATGTACCTTTTGATATCGAATTTGGACCTGCATCCCTGATAGCTCATATAGCGCACCTTGCCAAAGATCGGGCGCTCTCCCCATGCCCGGTCATGAACGCCGCCGATAGACTAGGCAATTCCGGCGTACCCGTTGGGGTCTCTGCCGTCGAGTTCGTACTTGTTGTTCAGATAAACAGCGATATCCAGGGCCTCTTCAGGCGATACTGTCCATTCGAGGATCTTCTTTGCCCAGTACATGCGAAGATACCCATGCATCTTTCCGGAGGTAACCATCTGCCTCTGGGCTGCGTTCCAGAGGTCATCGTGGGTATCCGCCTGTTCAAACTGCTTAAGGCTGTACAGGTATTGTCTCCTGTCTTTACGGTGTTTATGCAGGCTCTTTTGGGCCCATGCAGGAAAGGCCCCTACAGAATCATAGTCAGGGGCATACAGACAGAAATTGTCAGAGAGTTCCCTTCGTATGATCAACTCCTCAAGGAATGAATCCCTCGACAGCTTCGGCACTCTGCATTTCATTGCCTCAAGTGCGACCCTCTGGGCTGATAAATGGCCGAAGTGCAGATATGGAGACAATCCTGACTGGCCGTCAAGAGAAGGATCATTACGCGTCTCTGCATAGCGTTCCAGTCCATGGTTCAGAAATCTCCGAAGGGCCTTTTTGGCAGCCCTTTCTCCAGGGACGATCCAGTCAACCTCCCCGACAGACCTTTCAATCGGCAGACTCGTCAGCAGTTGATGCCAGTTGATACCTGGTGTTCTGTCCGATGGGGCATACGGGTGGAACCTGAGCCTTGGAAAAGCATCAAGAAACTCCGGCAGGGCTTTAAGCATCTTTGGCCGCAGGGTGTAGGCGCCATACTCCTGTTTCTCAGATGCATGCCAGCAGGGCACGATGTTGTGGGCATCAACCTCGAAAAAAGGGATCGAGATGCTGCCCGATATATCCTTCTTCCACTGCTGTTTGAGGCGCAGGGGATCAAAATCTGTTATCAGGCATCCTGCCTTATTAAGCTTCAGAAAGCGGGGCAATGCCTTGCCGGGCTCACCTGTCAGAAGGTGAAACGAAATCTGTTTATTCGCAAGCCCTGAGGCCACCTCCTCAAGTCCTCTGAGCATGAATCCGTAATGGCGCAGCGCAGCATTCAGAAAGTCCGGAACAAGGCAGAAGACGACAAGCAGCGGCGATTTCATCTTCAGAGCCTGCTGCTGGGCATATAGGAGAGCCCAGTTGTCGCCTATGCGCTGATCGCGGCTCATCCAGTACACAACAGGACCGCTGCATTGCTGAGAACCCTGTAACTGCCGGATTCTCCTGCTGTTGATCTTCATGCCGTTACAATATCCTGTCGAAAGCATCAGCGTCAATGATGAAGAATAATTCAGCCCTGTTATGATAAAATGCAGATCATGCGCAGTGGAGGTCAATATGGATAATACTGATCAGATCAACAGTGGTGCTGACGAGGCTGAGCAGATTTACGGGCTTCGGGGCTTCTTCAGAAAACATGGCCCTACGATCGGCCTGGTGGTTCTTGTCGGATATGTCATACTTCTTGGCATTGGTGTAATTGCTGAAGTTTTCAAGATCCAGTGGATCCTTGACTGGTGGATCTGGTCGCCTCCCGGCAAGTTCAAGTAGTAATTATTATTTCCACAGCCGGATTGCTACAGAATAATTCGTTATTGTTCCGGTCATGCCTTTTCTTCTCCCCATTTCAGTGTTGTCATTTCATGCAGGTCAGATGGACGTTCCAATAGAAACAGGCAGGACATTTATTCATCATGATGGGGCATTGGGAGATACGCTTCTTTCTCTGCCCTGTATCAGAAGTATCAGGGCATCCTCTTCCTTCCTCCATATCGCAGGAAGGGAGGATGTGGTCTTATTTTTGAAAGAATCAGGTATTGCTGATGAGGTATCGTCAACTGAGAGCCTGTTTTATAGTTCGCTCTACTGCGGGATTTCAGATGAAAGGATCAGATCATTTCTTGGCAGCTTTGACAGGGCCTATATTTTTACCTGCCATAAAGAGTCAGTTCCTGCTGCAAATATTCGGGAGCTTATTCCTGATACCAGGACCATCCTTACTATCCCGCCTGAGTCTGTCATCGAACATGCAGCCCAATTCAGACTCAGGCAGGTTGTGGGCAATGAAGATGCAAAGCCGGACCAGGACATGCCCTTTATCCGGAATGAAGAACTGCTATGGGCATCTGAGGTTCTGAAGAACAAGGGGTATTTTCCTGACAGGCAGAGGCTGATCACTGTACATCCCGGAAGCGGCGGCAAGAAAAAATGCTGGCCACTCAAAGAGTATGCTGCTTTGATTCAGCGGTTCAGTGAAGACCCTCGTAATTTTTGTGTAGTACTGATCGGGCCGGCAGAAGACAGGGCAGCAGTATCCGAACATATAGAATTCGGGGAGAGGGTTATTCTTCTTCATGATCTCTCCCTGATGCAGGCTGCTGCCATGCTTTCGCTATCGGCCTATTATCTTGGCAATGACTCAGGAATAAGCCATCTTGCCGGAATTCTTGGCTGCCGGGGATCAGTTCTGTTCGGTCCTACCGATCCTGCCATCTGGAGTCCTCAGGGCAATACCCTTGATGTTGTTCGTTTCATGGACTCATCCCTGGCCGTTACATCCGGGGTAATGAACCGGTTCAGCAGGGTGACATCACGGCATCAAAATACCGGTCTCTGTCTGAATTCGTGCGACAATACAGTTGAAGGGGGATCATCCTGCTGGGCACCTGAATACTGATTGCGCAGGTCATGCATCAACTCCTTCCGGCAAGATAGTCGCATCCCGCTTTTTTATCTTTCGCCAGTTCAACAATGAAGTGCAACACTTTAGAGAGTCTTGCCCAGCAATATCTTGCACTTGACTTTCAATAAACTCGGAGTAAAATAGAGCTATGGAGATAAAAAGGGATATAGCGCCTATCTTAAAGGATCACCTCGACAGGAAAGAGATAACATTGATTGTCGGGGCGCGGCAGGCTGGAAAGACTACGCTTATGAAGGAGCTTAAGAATGTAATTGACAGTCGTGGGGATAAGAGCCTTTTCTTAAGCCTTGATTTATCAGACGATAGGACGCACTTTGAATCGCAGTCAGGCCTGCTGGCCAAGATAAGATTGGAACTCGGAGTTCAGGATTCGGGCAGAGGGTATATCTTTATTGACGAGATACAGAGGAGACAGGACGCCGGGGTTTTCCTTAAGGGAATATATGATCTGGACCTTCCATATAAATTCATCGTAACCGGATCAGGCAGTCTGGAGCTGAAAGAGAAGATACATGAATCATTAGCCGGCCGAAAAAGGGAGTTTGAGATTTCGACATGCTCTTTCACCGAATTCCTGAACTACAGAACAGGCTATAGATACGAAAACCGTCTGGATGAATTCTTCTGCGTGGAGAAGAAGGCCATAGCAGCGGTTATGCTGGAATACCTGAACTTCGGCGGATACCCGAGGGTGGTTCTGGAAGAAAAAGCCAACGATAAAAGAGCGGCCATTGATGAAATATTCAGCAGTTATATAGACAGGGACATTGTTGGATTTCTGAATATTGACAAGAAAGAAAGCTATGCCAACATGATCAGGCTTCTGTCATCAAACATAGGCGGGCTGGTGAATCACAGCAGGATATCTGCGATGCTTTCAATAGCGCAGCCTACGCTTAAAGACTATCTATGGTACGCGGAGAAGACCTTCATCGTCCGGAAAATACCGCCTTTTTTCAAAAACGCGACAAAGGAAATCAGCAAGGCCCCTCAATTCTATTTCCAGGACCTGGGCATGAGAAACTTTGTGGCTGGTCTCTTTGGTCACATAATGGCCCCATATGAACACGGTTTTCTTTTTCAGAACTTTGTCTTCACTATATTGAGAGAAGCCCTGAGAGGCACTGGCGCCAAACTCCATTTCTGGAGATCCAAAGACCATGCTGAGGTAGATTTCGTTATTGACTATGGCAAAACACCTGTCCCTGTTGAAGTCAAATGCCAGAATTTGAAGAATCCCGACATAGCCCCATCCCTGAGGAGCTTCATAGAGAAACATAAACCGTCGGAAGCATATGTAGTGAACCTCTCTCTTGATGAAAGCAGAATAATCAAAGAAACAGATGTCCATTTTATCCCCTGGCAGAATCTGAGTGGAGCCATACAGGCATTGGTTAATATCCCCTCCGCCACTGTTTTATTCTCCGGTATTGAGACCTCATACCCTTCTTGAATTTGAAGCAGCACAAAACCCGGAAGGATCAGGCAGAGGGGATTAGGGAATGGACAAGATAAAGAAACAGAGGATTTCAAGGAAGCCCTGCGGGCTCGAAGATCCAAACGAAGAGCCAACGGATCAGGGAAGCACGCAGAAAGACAATGAGAAATAAAGCCAAATAATGAGAACCCTTGTCATCTCAGACGTTCACAATCACTGGGATGAACTTTTCTCTGCCCTATCTGCCGCAGGGCATAAGGAAGATGACCGCCTGATCTTTCTCGGTGATGCAATAGATTCATTTACAGGCGCTGCAGCTGAGACCCTGCAGATGCTCGATCATATGGCTTCCTTCGCAAAAGACCCAAGGCATATCTCTATACCGGCGAGAAAAATTACTTCGACATCAAGCGCAGATATATCAGGAAATATTTCGATGCGGCAGATCCGGCACGCAGCGCCAAGGCCCTTGCCCTTAAGCTCTCCGTAAGCGAGAGCTTTGTATATGAGTCTCTTCAGACTGCAGAGAAAGACGACAGGCAGATGGAACTGCTGTGAGCTTGACAGGCCCTGCGGTTTTCGCATACGCTGAAGGTGCGAGTAACTTAGGGGTTGGCCCCTGCCTCCGTGGAAACGCGGAAAGGGGTGTTTTAGTTTTAGGGCATATGCGGCTGCTCCCTCAGCCTTATCTCTGCCTCAGCAGATATGAGTTGATCGCCTCTTTGATCGTTGGCCAGTCCTCATCCTGCACCATAAGGAACGGCCGGGCCGGGATCGCCGGCAGTTCCCGTCTTGTCTTGATGCTCGATATTCTGCCTCTGCCGAACTGGTGCGTCGCTGCATATTTTTTGTTCGTGCCGATCTCTACACGATCTTTCCCTGCGCGATAGGTGATGCTGCCCATCATGCCGCCTGACATGCCCTTGCCTATCAGCGGAGAGTTCCCCTTTTTTCTCTTCAGCGTTGCCGGGCTGTTCGGCGCCCATTCATCAGGCCTGCCGCCCTGCCTGAAATTCTCCCATACCGACTTTCTGACGATCTCGCCGATTATCTTCATGACAGGCGTCAGATTGCCGAGGCGGGATTGCAGCCTGCCAAGCAGGTCTTTCAGCTCCCTGTCATCTATAGAGACTTTGATCTCTACGCCGCCCGGCATATATCCTCCTGAAATGTGCTATAATGAATCACCTGGGCAGCGCAGGGCCACGTCCCTTTGACCGCTGCCGTAGTGGCCGTAGCCGGGCGTGGAAGGCTATAGGTCCACATTCTACCGACCATATAGCAGACGCCCCATCCTCAAAGCATCCAGAGAGCCTGCTCTGCCGCTAAAGAAAGTGAGGCCTGTCCACAGCCCGTTTGATGTCTCAGCAATCAGAATTGCAGATTTATTTCTGTCCAACTGTATTGCTTTGACGTATTTTTCCCTGACAGCATACTGCCCAGTGGCCTCGTTCTGCGCGAAGTTCAGCCAGATCTCGTAGGGATTCTCGATCAGCTCAGGGATGAAAGGGAAATACGCCTCCCTGCCGTTCCAGCGCAGACCGGGCTTCTCAAGCATATGATCTACAATTGCATGGTTGATCAGCACGGTCTCGCCTGCAGGGTTCGTGTAGAAGGCCTCATCTCCGCCGATGGCATTTCTGAGCGCAGCCCTCAGTTCTCCCTCCGTCTTCACCGTCTTGCCCATATTAGCCACCGGGATGTCTGCAGGCACAAGTTCCGGCCTGTTGTAGGCTGCAAATGGCCAGGGATCAACATTAGTCCATTTGCCTGCTGCTGCCTTCTCCATTTCGCTCAATGCCCACTGACGGCCCCAGGCAGCCTCGCCGGGGTTGGATGCAAAGCCGGGATCTATGCCGTTAGGAATATCCAACACCTCTCCTGTCCGGGGATTGACCCATTCATACGTGCCGTCCTGCGGCGCTGTCCTGCTTATAGCCTCTTTCTCCTCCAGCCTCTTCACGTCCTGACCGGACATGGGTTCTGCCACGCAGCGTCAGCCCCAGCCGTTTGGCGGGTAGTGAGTTTTCCACCAGGGGTCTGTCGTCTTGAGCACGGTGTTATTCCACTGTGCATGCAGCAGCCTGACCCTGCCGTCGCCCATGGTGCGGTAGCGCCAGTAGGGGAACGCCTCCAGCACGTCCGGGTCGGTCATCTGCTTATACCGTCCTGCGGCATAGGCGGTCGAAAGGTTGGTGTCAAAGATGACGCTTGTCCTCCAGCCGCGCTTGCCCTTGTATGTCCAGCCGTATTTCTGAACAGCCGCGTCGAACTCCTTTCTGAAGTCCGTGATAGTCGTGCCCTCGGAGATCGCCCGGTCTACCGCGCCTCTCAGGTCTGCAAGCAGGCCGGCCTTCTGCGCGCCTGCAACCACGAAGGCCTTCGAGTGAGCGCCGTCCATGATGTCGGCCCAGGACTCTGTCGGCAGGTTCGGCATCTTCTGCCTGAAGAAGTCTATGGCCTCCTGAAACGGGACGTCCGCATATTTGACTTCAGCCATGCTCAGGTTGCCCGTCCGGCGTCAAAGCGGCCTGCAAGGTCGGCGGCTGCAAGAGCCCGTTCAATCGTAATGCCGAGGGTAAGCGCATCCATATAAGGATACAGGTCTATCAGTCTGTCGCGGAACTCCTCAAGGCTTGCAGCCTCGTTAAGCAGCTTTTCAACCGGGGTTAAAAGGTCATCCAGAGAGCCTTCAGCAGATAGCCTGCGCGCCATAGCCTCCACAGGGGATATATCCTGTGGAGTTGTTGGATGCTGAGCAGCGGAAAAATCATACGGGGCATTCACAGACCCTGAACGCTGCCCCTCAGGCGCCTCGATATCATCATCCTCAAAGCCGTAGGTCTTGACAAAGTATTTCTTCGTAAACCTCAGCTGGCCGGTCTCGCTCAGGGTCTTGTCCCGCTCCGCCTGATCCTTGTCAACGTCTTCCTGCTCATAGAAGATGAATTCCGGATGCTCTGCGATCCGCTCGCTGTAGTTCCATTCGTAAATCCACTTTATGAGGCGGTTAAACTCTTTCTGCGGTATCTTCTTGTCGCCGTCGCGGATGTCCTGCCTCACGGTCATATGCCCCTGCGTGGCTGCAAAGCTGCCGCCTTTGACCTCGGTCGTCAGGTTCTGGCCAAGGAGCGCAATTGATATTTCGGTCTTGCAGGATTCGATCAGGTCTTTATATATGGAGCCTGTTGCGCCCTTGCCCTCTGCCACGTTCAGCTCGACTGAGCTGTCGTCCGGGATTACGGCCAGGCCGTCCTGCACCATCCTGTCGAGCATGTCTGCCAGATCCTGATATTCCTTCTGGTCCAGCCCCCTGGGCAGCTTTCCTACAGGCCAGGGCATGCCGTATTTCTCGACGAACCTCACCCAGAACTTGTACCCGCCCTTTTTGAAGGTGACCGGCCAGAAGCACCTGGAGAGACCTGCAAAGCCGTATGGGTTTTCATACGTCGGCTCATGGCGCGCAAAGAGAAACCTGCCGGGCGGCAGCGGCTCGCCGGGGTTCGGGTTCGTCTTTGTCAGAAAACGCGGCTCGTTTTTTTCATCAAAGACAAACCAGCGCTGGGGCTTGCCTGTGATGTCTTCCGGATAGAGGAAGCTCCCGCCGTTTTTGAGCATCACCTCCATCGGCTGATACCCAAACAGGGGGGCGTTGAGCATCTCCGAGATGATGCGGTCAATGTCGAGGTCCTTAAATATGCTCTGTATCTGCTTTGCCTGCCGGGTCTTGGACTTGCCCCTGCCGATCTCCCATTCGAGGGACTTGACCGCAGCCTTGCGCGAGGATGCGCAGCCGCCCAGGAAGCCGTCAGACAGCAGCTCGCTGTACACCGAAATATCCTTGCCCATCTTTTTGAGCACAGGGTCAGGGTTCGGCAGATACATGCCGAGCGAGTAGAAGTCTATTGACCGGTCGCGTGAGGCGATCTCCGAGCTCAGGGCGCCTGCCGGTCTCTCCGCAAAATCGTGGAACGTATTTTTATCGAGCCAGATGCCTTTTCTGTTCATTTAAAACCTCCATAACTCCCCTTTTCCCCTCTTACCTTAAGAGGGGAGACCGAGGGGACGCTAAAATATCGACGCTAAGGCCTCCAATTTCGTTAAAAAATGGGGTCAAAGCCAAAACAGGTATATTGGGGCGGCCTCCGGCCTCAAGGCCGCAAATCGCGTTTAAAGGCTTCATAACTCCCCCATCGCCCTGTGTCCCTAATCCCCCCTTTGTTCCCCCCTTGATAAGGGGGGCTGGGGGGATGGGGAATTGAAGGAGGATTTTCACTTATCATATCCCTTCATCATCGTCGCTGTCTCCCGCCTGCCCCTCGATACCACTTTTACCGGGCCTGAAACCTTTGTCCTGGCATGCACGCAGAGCGCCTTTGACCAGAAATGGTCGGCATGACCTATGGCGTCTGTGCGGTCCGCATCGAACCGGAAATGGCCGGTCTCGGTCGGCGTCTTTTTGACCGAATGCAGGGACTGCCTGATCGTATTGTCCGCCGGGATCCTGTCGCGCTGGTCTTCAAAGCTCTTCTTGACCCCCTGTGCAAGCGTCTCTTTGTTTGCGTTCGTAAAGTCTATGCCCTCAACCCGCATGCCGAAGACTTCAGCGGCCCTTTCATACATCTCCTCGCCGATGCCGGTCTTGTCTATGCAGGCCCTGCGGAACCGGGGGAGCTTCATGAGTGATAAGAAGACTATGCGCTGCACGCCGAACGGTTTCTTCGCAAGCGCGATGACTGCGCGGCTGCAATACAGGTGCTCCTGCTCCTCATCGAGCCAGATGACAGAGAGGTCGCGCCTGCGGGCCACGTCAAACCCGAGATAGAGGTCTCCGACAAACGGCACCTCTTCAGCCAGCCACGATGAGTCATAGGCAGGCGGGCTTTCGAGATGCTTATATTTTGCGTGGTGCGCCTCTGCCTCAGAGCCGAGCCGCTCCACCCATGAGGGCTCTGCAAGTATACGCGCATCCTCTACGCCCTCTATCAGGTCGTACGGCAGCCAGGCGGTCGTCTCGTCGAGGAATTCGACCAGCGCCTCCTGATGCCAGGCCTCGTCATCGTTCAGCGCAAGCCTCAGATCTTCAGGCTCGCAGGGGTTGCCCTCTTCGTCCCTGAGATCAAGGCCCATCGCGACGGCCTGATGGATCGTGACAGAGTGCTTTGACCAGCCGCCCTTTTCGCCGACATATATTTCATCCGGGCCGTCGAAGCTCTGCAGGGTCTTTGCTGTCCACTGCTCATAGAACTTGTTCTTCTTGCCCTGCGGCGTGGAAATGATCCTGATCTTGTATCCGCGGGTAACGGTAAAGAAGAGCGCCTTCCAGATCTCGCGGGAGTCTTTATGGAAGGCAAACTCGTCAAGCAGGATATGCGCGCTATGGCCTCTGGCTGTATTGGGGTTTGCCGGCAGTCCGATGATCCGGCTGCCGTTAGGGAAGAGGATCTCCAACTGTTTGTATTCTGTCCTATCCTCTGCCCGGAACGTATCGCCCAGCTCGCTTATCGCCATGTTGATGGCCCGGGCATGGATCGCGGCAGTGCGCATAAGCTCCTTTGACTGCCGCTCTCCTGCAGAGAGGAATACCCATGTCGTGCCCGGATTCTCGAAGCAGCCGAGGACCGCCTCAAGAGATGTCGCAAAGCTCTTGCCGGCCTGCCTCGACCATTTGCCGATCTTGAAGCGCGACTTGTCGAGGACCCATCTTTTCTGGTAAGCGGTCAGCTTTATGAGCGGATCCATCTCGGACTGCGAGGTGATGATTGCTGCCGGCTGTGTGTTATTCACCATTCACCTTAAAAAAAATAGTTTTAGGTTTTAAGTTTTAAGTTTTAGGTTTTAAGTTTTAAGTTTTAAGTCCTAAAACCTAACACCTAAAACCTAACACCGCCCTTATGCCTTAAGACCATACATGCCCTTGATCGCCTCGATCGCCTCGCGGGAATAGAGGTTTTCGCCGGCCTTCTTCTGTTCAGCCTTCTCCGTATCTTCAAACTGAGGCCTGATGCCGCCGAAGTTCTCATATGCCTGTATTGCCCGAAGAAGCGCTAAAAGATTTTTGGGTGTGGGCTCTGCCTCTGCGCGTGAGAGCGTCACGGTCACGAGGCTTTTGAGCTGGTCCTTCAGGTCTTTGGTCTGCTCCAGAAATTCGCGCCGCTTGTCGTCCCAGAATCCGTCGTTCTTCCAGTTGTAGAGCGTCTTGCGGGCGACCTTGCCGTCGAGCATGCCGACAATCGTATCCAGAGAAAAGCCCTCACGGACAAAGAGCCGCTTTGCCTCCTCGGCGTATATGGCTGCCTTAGCCATTTAGGTCACGCTCCAGCCTTGCTATCTGGGCCTTCAGGTCCTTTGCCTCGTTCCAGAGGCGTGTGAAGTCCCGCATCGTGATCATGGCGCGGTCCATGTCCATGGATGTGAAGTCCTCTGTGTATGGGTCAATGATGTCCCGCAGCAGGATGATGTAGCTGTCTGCCCTCATCTTCATCTCCTCGAGCATCCGTTTTTTGTCCGCAAGCCGCGCCTTTATAAGCAGAATCTCTTTGCCCATGTTGCTCATTTATCGTCAACCTCCACCCTGAATTTTCTTCCGGCAAGCGCCATGGGGCAGGAGATCGGCGTTTCGAGCCGGATGGTCAGCCTGTCCATTACCCCGGTCATGACCGCCCTTTCGGCCTGCTCGTCCCGCATATGCTGGAACAATGCCTCGGTAAGAATCGCATGCTTCTGGAACGCCTCTTTGGAGATGCTGTTTGCGCTCTCCACAGCCTTCTGTGCGACCTCGATTGCGCTGTCGGTCTGCTTTCGTGCATCCTCGGCCCTCTTGTTTCCGTCCTGCCGGGTGTAGTACCAGACGATCAGCAGGATCACGCCGACCCCTCCCTGCACTGCAAGCTGGATAATCTCTTTCAAGCTGAATTCCATTCATTCCTCCCTGTGATCGAGCCTCCCTAAACCATACCTTTGAAAATATATCTTCTCTACTGGGTTATCCAGAAGACGCGCATATTGGGCTCTGGTAACGTAGGACAATGATCACCAGCAAAAAGGAGTGTGCCTATGGCTGATTTCGTAGCGATAAAGAGACTGCCGGTCTTCAAGGTCGGCACGCACAGGGATTCAAAGGGCAAAGAGATCACGGTCACTGAGGCTGACCTCGACGGCATCATGAAGAATTTCGAGGCAGACAGGGACGCAAACTACCGACCGCCTGTGGTGCTGGGGCATCCGGAGCGGGATGCGCCCAGATACGGGGACTTCGCATCGCTCGACAAAAAAGGCGGCATGCTGCTGGCCGATGTCGGCGTTGTGCCTGAGCTTCATGCTGCGCTCAAGAAAGGCGCATATCCTGACAGATCCCTGAGGCTCCAGTCCATGTCTGACGGCACATACCGCATCAGGCACTTAGGCCTGCTCGGCGTTGCGCCTCCTGCAGTGCAGGGCCTGCCGTCGTATCAGTTTGCAGCGGATGAAGACGCTCCGGAGGCTGCAATCACGATCGACTTTTCCGAGGCCTCGGCGATAAGCAGGGTCGGCCGCATATTCCAGCGGCTGCGCGACTGGCTGATCGAGACCCATGACCAGGATACAGCGGACAGGATCGTTGACGGCTATGACATAGACGAACTGAAAAACATTGTCCCGGATGAACCGGCGGCAGGGCCGGAGACCACAGATTCAGCAACCATGGCATTCAGCCAAAAAGAGGAGGAGAGCATGAAAGAAAAAGAGATCGAAGACTTAAAGGCAGAGCTGGCAGCAGAAAGAGCAAAAAGAGAGGCGATTGAAAAGGAGGGCAGGCAGCGGGACTTCAGCGCCTTCCTGGCAGAGCTTCAGGCCGAGGGCAGGCTGACGCCTGCAACGGCGCCTGCAGTCCTCGACTTTATGGAGATCCTCTCCGGGGTCGAGACCTTTGATTTTGCGGAGCAGGGCGGTGAAGGCGAGGCGGAAAAGAGGGTGGCGGCAGCCCCTGTGGAGAGGTTCAAGGCGATGTTAAGGGCCCTGCCGAAGGTTGTCGAGTTTTCGGAGTTCGCCACAAAGGACAGAGCCCCTGAGAAATCGGCTGAAGATACAGTTGCCGACGGTATAGCCTCGGCGTCGCCCAGAAAATAAACCTAATACAGAGAAGGAGGAACGACATTGAAAGAAGCAGGAATGAATGAAGAGACGTACAGTCCGGACAAGCTTATCGCCGGGGCAGCGGACATTGTGACGGAGGGCATAGAGCTGGCAGAGGGCCAGAACCTTAAGCGCGGCGCCCTGCTGGGCAAGATGACGGATGGCGGCAAATGCACGTTATCTGCCGCGGCTGCGGAAGATGGCTCGCAGGTTCCGTATGCGATCCTGGCAGAGGATACGGATGCGACCGAGGGAGACGTTGTCACCGCGGCATATCTGGCCGGAGAGTTCAATGAGGCGGCGCTCACCTATGGCGCCGGCCATACGGCAGCAAGCGTAAAGGAAGGTCTGCGGGGCAAGGGCATATTCCTGAAGCAGACCGTTGCGTAATCACATAACGAAAAAAAAGGAGAGATGAAGATATGAGGAGACAAAAACCATTGAAGACCCTGGCCGTCTATATGCTGCTGTTTATCGCAACCATATTCGGCTTTGGCATTATCGGAACTGCGGCCCTTGGCCAGGGCGATGCCGGCTTTGCGCTTACGCTGGGATCGCTGACCGGCCTGCCGCTCTGCTTCGGCGTCATCTCGATGTTCGAGACCCGCACGATGCTTGCAGCCCTCGAAAAGATGTTTCTGCCGAGGACCTTTCTGCTCGATACGTTTTTCAAGGGGCAGGAGATCTCGAACACCGAGCATGTTGATATTGACGTCTATAAAGGCAAGCGCAGGCTTGCGCCGTTTGTGTCGCATCTGCATGAAGGCAAGGTGATAGACAGAACCGGCTTTGTAACGAGATCCTTCAAGCCGCCCTATATCAAGGAGAAGACGCCGTTTTCCGGCGCCGACCTGCTGAACCGGCAGGCCGGAGAGACGATCTATGCGCCCGGTGCGCTCAACCCCATGCAGCGCGCAGAGCAGCAGCTCGGCAAGGACCTGCTTGAGCTTGACCAGATGATCACGCGGCGCGAGGAGTGGATGGCCTCAAAGGCGCTATTTACCGGCAAGGTGCGCTGCATCGGCGACGGCATAGACATGCAGGTCGATTTCCTGCGGGACCCTGAGCTGCTGATTACGCTCACGGACCTGTTCTGGGGTGACTCGGACGGCGTGCCTATCACCAACCTCAAGATCTGGAAGGAGCTTGTGGCGAAGAAGTCCGGCAATGTCCCTGACGTGCTCATCTGCGGCGCGGACGTTATCATGCCGTTTCTCGAAAACGCGCAGGTCCAGAAGCTTATGGATAAGACGAAGATCGCGCTCGGACAGATCATACTGAAGGAGCTGCCAAGCGGAGTCACCTATTACGGGACTATCGAGGGCCTCGATGTATATACGTACAACGAGTATTACCTCGATGACAATGATGTGCTTCAGCCGATGGCGCCTGTAAAGCAGATCCTGCTCGGCTCCTCGCGCGCGCGGGCTGCAAGGCATTACGGCGCGATCAGGGACCTGAAGGCGACCGCCGCTGTGGCGAGATTCCCGAAGTCCTGGGAGCAGGAAGACCCGTCAGTAAGATGGATCATGCTCCAGTCAGCGCCGCTGCCTGTGCCTGTAGACACTGACTCCTACCTTGCGGCAACCGTGGTGCAGTGATGAGGCTGCGGGCCATACATAACATCTGGGGCAAGAAGACCGTGCCGCCCGGCACGGTCTTCGAGGCCGATGAGGCTTCTGCAGGGCGGCTGCTTGAGCTTGGCGCAGCCGAAGAGGTCGAGGACGAAGCAGACGCTGACGGCTCGGGCGAGCCGAAGGCAAAAAAGAAGAAGGCAAAGAAATAATGCCCTACTCAACCCTTGAAGATCTGTTGGCTGAGCTGTCCGAGGACGAGCTGATCCAGCTTACGGATGACGCCGGGCTCCAGGCAGTTGATACAGGGATCTTCGAGGCGCAGCGTGACGCTGCAGACGCAGAGATAGACGGGTATCTGACAGGAGGGGGCTATGACCTGCCCCTCCTGCCTGTGCCTCTGCTCATAAGGAAGATCTCACGGGCCATAACGTCATACAACCTGCACAGGCGCAGGCTGAAGCTATCCCTGCCGGAGAGCCTTACCGTTGATTACCGCAACCAGGTGAGGCTGCTTGAGGCGATACAGGCCGGCAAGGTGAGCATCGGAGTGACGCCGTCGCAGGAAGCAGCCGGCACAGGAGCCGGCAAATACCGGACGAACAAGACGGCTGCAGACCGGGAGTTCGGCAAAGACAGGATGAAGGGGTATTGAAGGTGAAAGGTTTTAGGTTTTAGGAATACAGGGCAACCACATAGGGTTGCCCCTACTTAAAACCTAAAACCTGAAACTTAAATTAAGGAGTTGATTAATGACAAAGATCGGGGAATATTTCACGGCTGAAGAGTTCACCTGCAAGTGCGGCTGCGGGTACTGCAACCCCCACCCGCTGCTGATAGACAAGCTCGATGAGCTGAGACTGCAGATCAACAGGCCTCTGGTCATCTCCTCAGGCTGCCGCTGCAAACCATACAACACCAAATGCGGCGGGGCAAAAGACAGCGCCCATACAGCCGGCCTGGCTGCAGACATAGCGGTCCGCTCGTCACAGGAGCGGTTTGAGCTGCTGGGCAAGATCATCAGGGGGCATATGTTCAAACGCATAGGCATACATAAGAGCTTCATCCATGTAGACATAGACGAGACCAAGCCGGGCTGCGTGGTATGGATGTATTCGTAAAAACAGTTTTAGGTGTTAGGTGTTAACTTAAAACTTAAAACCTAAAACTTAAAACCATTATCAAGGAGGCTTTATGAAACAGTTCTTCCTGGCAAAACT
>CAYUNK010000007.1:0-63650 GCA_964446125.1 uncultured Nitrospiraceae bacterium
AAAAGTGGGGAATAAACCTGGTCCTGACTGGGGAATAAACCTGAACCTCGACAACAGGGAATGGCTTAAGTGCTATGCAACAGTGCTTGCCCTCGTAACAAACCCAAAGGCGCCTCCTGGGATCTCGGTCGGCCTGATCGGAGAGATCAAGACCAAAGACCTTGTAGTGATTGAGAGGAACAAGAATGTGCCTGATGTCATCAGGAGCGCAGCAAAACGTCTGCTTCACTTCAGAAAGCCAAGATGATCCCAGGGCAGCGAAGCTATCAAATGCAACCATATATAAAAGGTTACGAACAAAATAAATATGCTTCCCAACAGCAGGCGGCATCAAAATATCCTATTGATATATAAGACTATTTCTATTTTTCTTGACACTGTCGGCACTTAGCTGTTACATTATTAGCACTCTAACTTGGAGAGTGCTAATGAGTCTGGATGAAAGAAGTGGACAGATATTACAGGCTGTGATTCAGCTGTACATCAGTTCTCCTGGGCCTGTCGGATCGCGTGCAGTAACCAGGAAATTTCCTCTGGGGCTTTCGTCGGCAACGATACGCAATATAATGTCAGACCTGGAAGAAATGGGATTTCTTAGCCAGCCGCATACCTCGGCAGGACGTGTGCCGACAGATATTGGGTACCGCTTCTATGTAGATGCCCTGAGATCTGATAACTCCGACACTGATACAGAGCTTGTCTCCGAAATGAACAGGAAACTCGATCTGCTCAGGAAAGATGTTGATTCCTTCCTGGACAATGCATCGCGGATGCTGTCAGAACTTTCGCACTATATAGGCATATCAGTATCACCCAATACAGACAGAACCATTCTGAACAGGATAGAGCTGATACCATACAGGAAAAACCAGATAGCAGTCATTCTGTTTGCAGATGAAACGATTATAAGGAGCAAGATCATTACTGTTGAACAGGAGATGTCCCGGAGCGATCTTAACAGACTTTCCGACTATATTAATGAAAGGTTCTCAGGGCACTGTCTCGACGAGGTCAGGAAGATCATTGCCGGCGAGATATCCAGTGAGCGCATGATCTGCGACAGCCTTATCACAGAGGCAACGAGTATCTGCAGGGAAGTCCTGGCCGTATCAGACAGCGACCTGTTCATCTCAGGCCTGTCGGATATGGTAAATCTCCCTGACTTCTGCGATATAAGCAGGATACGGGGGCTGCTCAGGACCCTTGAGGATAAGAGTATTATCCTCAGACTTCTTGACAAGATCGCAGACACTGAGGGCACTCAGGTCTTTATAGGTTCCGAGAACCCTCTTGACGAGATGAAGCAGTTCAGCCTTGTGGCCTCGACATACAGGGAAGGCAACCGGCCTATGGGCTGCATCGGGATCATCGGTCCTACGCGGATGAACTATGCGCAGGCCATAACCATGGTTGATACAACAGCCAAGTTCATAACACAAATACTGTCTTACAAATAGGAAGGTGCATATTGGCAGATGAAGATTATATAAAAGAGGAAGATATCCCGGAAGAAGACATTGAGCCTGTAAAGCCCGCGCTTGAGGATGAGGATGCAGGGCAGGCCCCTGCCGTCAATGAAGAGGCGGAGGACCTCAACGGCAAGTATCTGAGACTGTACGCCGATTTCGAAAATTACCGGAGGCGCGTAAACAAAGACAAGGAGGATATCATACGCTACGGCAATGAGTCCCTGCTATATGAGCTGCTGCCGGCCATAGACAACCTTGAGCTTGCCCTTAAGCACACATCAGGAGAAGTCAACAGCGGACTGATCCAGGGAGTCGAAATGACGCTCAAGGAGCTTCAGAGGACTCTGGAGAAGTTCGGGCTTTCCCGCATAGATGCTGCAGGAAGACCCTTTGATCCGGCAGTCCATCATGCAATGTCGCAGGCAGAACGGGACGATATGGACGAAAAGATGATAGCAGAGGAGTTCCGCGCGGGATACCGTTACCGTGACAAAGTGCTGAGGCCCTCACTGGTAGCCGTTTCCGTAAAACCCCAGAAACAGCAGAATAATGAAGCAGATGCATCAGAACCACAAAACCAGGATTCCACAGAGGAGGAACAATAAGATGGGAAAAGCAATAGGAATTGATCTCGGCACCACCAACTCCTGCGTTGCAGTCATGCAGGGTGGTGAAGCAGTTGTCATACCAAATCAGGAGGGCGCCAGAACAACGCCCTCAATCGTGGCTATCACCGACAAGGGTGAACGCCTCGTAGGCCAGATAGCAAAGCGGCAGGCTATAACAAATCCGGAAAATACCATTTTTTCGATAAAGAGACTTATGGGAAGGAAATACTCATCCCCCGAGGTTGAGCACGCAAAAAAGAGGCTGCCATACAAGATTGTCGAGGCATCCAACAGCGATGCCCATGTCGAGATCTTCGGGAAAAAATACTCTCCGCCCGAGATCTCTGCCATGATCCTTCAGAAACTGAAGCAGGCTGCTGAGGATTATCTCGGTGAAAAGGTAACAGAAGCGGTCATCACAGTGCCTGCATATTTTGATGACAGCCAGAGGCAGGCGACAAAGGACGCAGGCAGGATAGCCGGCCTCAATGTGCTCAGGATCATCAATGAGCCTACGGCTGCAGCGCTTGCCTATGGAATGGACAAGAAGAAAGAAGAAAAGGTTGCCGTATATGATCTTGGCGGCGGGACATTTGACATCTCGATCCTCGAAATCGGAGAGGGTGTCATAGAGGTAAAGTCAACAAACGGCGATACATACCTCGGCGGTGACGACTTCGATATCAGGATCATTGACTGGATGATAGATGAATTCAAAAAGGATCAGGGCATAGATCTCAAAAATGACAAGATGGCGCTTCAGAGGCTTAAGGAGGCTGCAGAACGGGCAAAGATAGAGCTTTCCACAGCAACCGAAACCGAGATCAATCTGCCTTTTGTTACTGCTGATGCTACAGGCCCGAAGCACCTGCTTATGAAGATCGCGCGTTCCAGGTTCGAACAGCTTGCAGCCGATCTTTTTGAAAATACTATCGGCCCCTGCAAGAATGCCCTCTCAGATGCAGGCATCACTTCAGGCAATATTGATGAGGTACTGCTGGTCGGAGGACAGACCCGGACGCCAAAGGTTCAGCAGACTGTCCAGGGCTTCTTCGGCAAGGAGCCGAACCGGACCGTTAATCCTGACGAGGTAGTGGCAGTGGGCGCTGCAATACAGGCGGCTGTTTTAAAGGGAGACGTAAAAGAGGTCCTGCTTCTTGACGTTACTCCTCTGTCATTGGGCATCGAGACCCTCGGCGGCATCTTCACCAAGATCATCGAGAGAAACACAACCATCCCGACCAAGAAAAGCCAGGTCTTTTCGACTGCAACCGACAGTCAGCCTGCGGTCACGATCAAGATCTGCCAGGGTGAACGTGAAATGGCTGCCGACAACAAACTGTTGGGCAACTTCGAGCTTATCGGCATTCCCCCTGCTCCGCGCGGAGTGCCCCAGATCGAGGTCTCGTTTGACATTGACGCAAACGGCATACTCCATGTCTCTGCAAAAGACCTGGGCACCAACAAGGAGCAGTCTATCAGGATCACCGCCTCGAGCGGCCTGTCTGAAGATGAGATCAAAAAGATGGTGCGTGATGCCGACGAACACGGACAGGAAGACCAGAAGAAGAAACAGATGGCTGAGGCCAGGAACAATGCAGACACTCTCTGCTATACAGTCGAGAAATCTCTCGGCGACTATGGAGACAAGATCACATCTGAAGAGAAGCAGCAGATTGAGGAAGCCCTTGTTCAATGCAAAAAGGTGAAGGATTCAAGCTCTGACCCGGCTGAGATCAAGGCTGCCACAGACAAGCTTATGCAGATCTCGCACAAGCTTGCAGAGCATCTGTACAAACAGACAGGCGCAGGCGCTCAGCAGGCAGGCGCAACAGGTGATACCGGACAGGGATCGAAACCGTCTGAAGAGGATGTTGTGGAGGCTGAATTCGAGGATATGGATAAGGACAAGAAATAGACGGTATTATTCGGGACTGAGGGTCCGGGGGGATCGGTCGCAGGCAGCAGCGCTGCACCCCTGGACCCTTTTTCATGTATACTTTGAGTGAACTATTACGAAGGAATTAATTTGATGGATTACTACGAATTACTTGGCGTATCGAGACAGGCAACACCTGAAGAACTGAAGAAGGCTTACCGGCAGCTTGCCATGAAACATCATCCGGACAGAAACTCCGGGGATAAGGCATCGGAAGACAGGTTTAAAGAGATCAGCCACGCATATTCTGTGCTTTCTGATCCAGAAAAAAGGGCTCATTATGACCGGTACGGCACAGCAGACGGGTTTGGCTCCAATCAGGGCCCTTTTGGCGGCAGCGCAGGGTTTGGCGATATTTTCGAGGACTTTTTCGGTGATTTCTTCGGAGGCAATGCCGGGGGCCAGAGGCGGCAGCGTCCGACCAAAGGAAACGACCTCAGATACGATCTTGATATAACGCTTCAGGAAGCGGTCTTCGGCACAGAGAAGATTATCACCTTTCCAAGGCTCCAGAAATGCGACGACTGCAACGGCACCGGATCAGAACCCGGCAAACAGCCTGAGGTGTGCAGCGCATGCAGGGGTTCAGGCCAGATACGGTACCAGCAGGGATTCTTCAGCGTATCAAAATCCTGCGGCAAGTGCTACGGCACAGGCAGAATGATCACGAATCCCTGCAAAAAATGCAGGGGTCACGGCGCTGTACAGGAACAGAAGACCGTCAATCTCAAAATTCCTGCAGGTGTGGATGCCGGCTCGCGCCTGAAGATCGTTGGAGAAGGAGAGCCGGGCTTGAATAACGGTCCAAACGGCGACCTGTATGTAATCATAGACGTTCAGGAGCATGAGATCTTTAAGCGTGAGGGCTCTGACCTGTTCTGTGATCTGCCCATATCCTTCACCAGTGCAGCTTTGGGGGCTGAGATCGAAGTGCCGACCCTCGACGGCTCTGCCACTGTCAAGATCCCTGCCGGCACACAGTCAGGAAAAATATTTACGATCAAGGGCAAGGGCGCGCCCCGGATCAACAGCCAGCACAGGGGCAACCAGCTTGTCAGGGTCTCTATCGAGGTTCCGAGAAAACTGTCGCAAAGACAGAAGGAACTCCTCGAAGAATTTGCAGCGATCAGCCATGACAGCGCCAACAGGAGTTTTACGGACAAGTTGAAGGATCTTTTCACCGGGGTCGAGAACTGACCCCGGACCGGTTCATTCCTCCCTTCCCATGACAAGGCTTTTCCTTGACTGCAGCATTCATGCCGGAAAGGTGATTAATCTTGGCGGAGAAAAAGCACACTATCTCTGCACAGTCCTCAGGTGCAGGCCTGATCAGATCATCATCGTAACAGACGCCACAGGCGCCGCCTATTATGCACGCATAACCGGTATCACAAAAAGAGAGGCCACTTTGGCCATTGCTGATCCATTTCATGGGGACAACGAATCATCCATTGATATCATACTTATCCAGGGTCTTCTCAAAGGCGAAAAGATGGACCTTGTTATCCAGAAGGCAACAGAACTCGGAGTGACTGAAATTGCGCCTGCAGCAACCGAAAGGAGCCAGATCAGGCAGACCAGAAAACTGCAGCGCTGGCATAAGATTGCAACGGAGGCAGCGCGCCAGTGCGGCAGAAACAGGATTCCCCTTATCCATGAGCCGAAGGCCTTTGAGGCCGTGATTGCCGTTCAGGGCATCAGGAAAGGCATCATCTTCTGGGAAAAGGAGGGGCTGCCACTGTCTTCTGCGATTGCCGGTATTGCGGGCAGCAGAGAAATTGTTTTGTGCATAGGTCCTGAGGGTGGTTTTTCAGAAAAAGAGGTGCAGTCCGCAAAACAGCAGGGGTTTTCTGCGGCATCATTAGGCAGGCGTATACTACGCGCGGAAACAGCAGCTCTGGCAGCCATCGCCATTGCCCAGTTCGCGCTTGGGGATCTGTCAGGGCAACAGTAATCCGCTATGCCGGCGCCGGCCAGTCCGAATCTTCCTTTGGCCGGACAAAAGCGATCCTGTCAACAGGCACTACTACCCAGCCTGACTCGGACTGAAGGTGGAGTTCATATTCGTTCACCTCAACAAGCTTCCCGGTATACATGGCTTCAACCGTTGCCACCTCAACAAGCTTCCCGATAAGGTCTATCATTGTCTGCTCCTCGTCTGTTTCTGTCCACCCAGATTATGCACTATTTCAGCGCCGATTAAAAAGATGCTCGATGAATAGAATATCCAGAGCAGGAACATGACAAAGGCAGCAAGCGGGCCGTAGATCTTGCCAAAATGAGCCACATTGATCACATACCACGTAAAGCCGTGCTTTGCAATCTCAAGCATGACAGCGGCGAAAAAAGCTCCTCTCAGGGCGGCTGAAAGAGAGACTTTTGTCTTTGGCAGTACAACATACAGAAGCATTATCGAGGAAAGGACGAGCACAAACGGTAGAACGAACTGCAGAAGGTATTTTGTTATCTTGCCTATCCTTATGCCCGGGAACTCGGCCCCCAGGGTCTTGAGAAAAGGCATAAGCGTCGCTGCTGCAAAGGAAACCGTAAGAAGCGCAATGATCAGGGTAACCACAACCAGAGATACGATCAACGATACAACAAAATTTCTTCTTTTTTTCACCTTAAAGATCATATTCAGCGAAGTCTCCATCGAGGCAAATAGCTGATAAGACAGGAGTCCATACAACAGAAGGCTGAATTTTCCGATCCCCTGGTAGGAGATGATCACCGTTAGGTCATCTGTGATGCCCTGTGTAACTGTCGGGAAAAACCCGGTCAGCTTCGCAAGAAGAAACTCATAGAACTCAGGATATTGGCCGAGGAAATAACCAAATACCGTCACCAGAAACAGACAGAAAGGCACAAGCGCCATTATGCTGAAATAGGACATGGAAGCAGCAAGCATCAAGCCTTTGTCCCTTAAAAAGTCGAGGAAACCCCTGCCTATGATCCTGAATGCGGTCATTGTCAGGCATCTCTCTTTTTCGGCCTCACATGGATAGTGAGAGGCGTTCCCGCAAATCCGAAATACTCCCGAAGCCTTCTTTCGATATACCTCAGATGCGACTCCTTCACCGCATTCCGGTAATTCGAAAATACAACAAATGCAGGAGGCTCAATGCCCACCTGGGTCATGTAGTACATCTTTACAGGCTTCCCCTTATACATCGGCAGGGATATCTTCGCAATGATCTCGCGGAAGAACCTGTTCAGTTCTCCTGTAGGGATACGCTTCCGTCGCTGCTCAATGATTTCATCTATCACCGGAAAGACCTTGGTGATCCTTTTTTTTGAGATCCCTGATATGGTGATCGCAGGCGCAAACTCTGCAAACCAGGCCTTCCTGTAGAGTTCAGGCAGAACATTCCTGTAGGTCTCCTCAGGAGCAGCCACGAGATCCCATTTGTTAAGGAGAAATATCACACCCTTATTATAGTCCTTGACAATGCCTGCGATCTTCTGGTCCTGCTCGGTAATGCCTGCGCTCATATCAAGAACAACAAGCGCCACATCGCAGCGTTCTATGCTCCTGACTGCCCGCACCATAGAGAATCTTTCTATGGAATAACCGACCCTGCCTTTCTTTCTCAGACCTGCAGTATCAATAATCATATACTTCCTGCCATGAAATGTACAGATGCTGTCAATGGAATCCCTTGTGGTGCCTGCCGCATCGCTCACCACCATCCTTTTTTTGCCGGTGAGGGCATTGACCAGCGTTGATTTGCCGACATTCGGTCTTCCCACCACCGCTATCTTCGGATATTCGGTCTTCTCCTCATGGTAATCCGGAAGCAGAGCGGCAAGGCAATCCATGAATTCGTCATATCCATAGCCCGTGGCTGCAGATACAGGATAAAGTTCATCCGCCCCTATGGCATAGAATTCATAAAGCCTTTCATCCCGGACAGGCGCATCAATCTTGTTTACGAGCCAGATCACCTTCTTGCCTGATGTCCTGATAAGGCGGGCAAGTTCCATGTCAGCAGGGGTCAAACCATCCCTGCCGTCAAGGATATGCAGAATGATGTCGCCCTCCTCTATGGCAAAAAGGGCCTGCTCCTTGGCCTGGGCAAAGATATCCTCAGGAGGATCAACATAGAAGCCGCCGGTATCTACAATCGTGTAGTTCTTGCCTTCCCAGTCAGCATCAAGATAGTTCCGGTCCCGTGTAACGCCGGGAATATCCTCAACAATCGCAGCATGCGTTTTGGTCATCCGGTTAAAAAGGGTGGACTTGCCGACATTCGGCCTGCCTACAATAACAACTAATGGTTTTTTCATAGGCGTTATTGTACACCAAAAAGGCTGAATAAGGCTCCTGAACCTGTCGGACAGCGCAGGTGTGTCATTTCAAGCAGTATGAGTGAAATGCACCTATGCAGGCGGCGATATTCATTATAACCTGCCTATTTTAGAAAAATGACTGTCTTTCATTCAGGCATATATTTTGCAGTACTTTATATGGATAGTCATGATTATCAAGACTAAGATAATTGCTGTAATCGCGCTCACCATCATCATAACGGTCGGCATCACAACAGTCATCGTGCTGAGGATGCAGAACACCAGGATGATTGAGACCAAACTGGCTGACACCATTTTTTTGGGCGATATCATTGAGCGTACCATAGCCCACAACATGACAATGGGCAGCGCCGTCAGCGCCCAGAATGTCCTTGAGAATATCGGAAAGAACAAGGAAGTGATGCATATCAGGATACTTGACCCTACAGGCACAATCCTGAAGTCCACGGATATAACAGAGGTCGGCGCAAAATCCCCGGACTATCTGAAAATCGCCACTCATGAAATAATCCAGAAGCCGACAATCCAGGACAACAGGACTATCAGTTATTTCAAGAAAATATTGAACAGGCAGGAATGCTTTGGCTGCCATAACAGCAGGGAAGTGATCAACGGTATCATACACTTAAAGCTTGATGTCTCAAGATCTTTCTCGGGAATGGTCTCGTTTAAGAGGATGCTCGTTTTTTCTAATCTCGTTATTGTGCTCGTTATATCCGTTGTTCTTAGCCTGCTCTTTTCTCGCTTTGTTATGAGGCCGCTGAAACATCTGCTTTCTGCAATTCAGGAGGTAGAGGCAGGCAATTGGAGCGCCACAGTCAAGGGAATCACCAGCGATGAACTGGGCACAATAAGCACAGCGTTCAACCGGATGATCGAAGAGATGAACAAACTTCACAAGAAGAACCTGTCGAGGGAGCGGGAGATTTCGAGGATCAGGATGGATCTTGAACACAAAAACAGGGTTGAAGATCTGAATGCCCAGCTTGAGTTCAGGCTGAAGGAACTCGAAACAGCAAACAGAACCATCACATCGCTCTCAAAAGAAGTAAAGGGCAAGAACAAGGAACTCGAAAAAGTCGTCGAACAACTGAAGAAGATGAACGAAGTAGGCCGGCTTCTGACCTCAATTGTCGAAACTGACGAGGTGATGAAGATCATCATCAAGACGACTGCAGACCTGTTCCAGACTGAGCGCGCAATCATGCATATACGCCGGACGAACGAGCATCCGCTTATCATCCAGTACAGGCGTGGCATAGGCTCTGAGAATATCCCGGAACTGCCCATGGAATACCAGGCGTATTACAATACAATCATGAAACAGGGCAAGCCAACTTTTCTTCAGCAGGGCAACACCCTGTCGTCAAAAATAGGCGTGCCTCTGAAGATGAAAGGGGAGAATATCGGTGCAATGATCATCGAGATGCAGAAGGAAGGAGCCATGTTCACTGATGATGATATCGAAATTCTTACAACACTTTCGAATCAGGCCATTGTTTCCATGGAAAATGCCGGCCTCTATGAAAGTGTGAAGCATAACTATTTTGCGACTATCCAGTCTCTTGTCAATGCCCTTGAGGCAAACGACCTGTATACCAAGGGGCATTCTGAAAGGGTCAAACTCCTTGCCCTCGAACTCGGCAGACATATCGGGCTGGACTTCAGGGAGCTTGAACTGCTCGAACATGCCGCTATCCTGCATGACATCGGCAAAATCGGCATCGAGAGCTTCATACTCCAGAAGCAGGGCAGCCTCACCTCAAGGGAATACAGCCTGATCAAATCACACCCGCTTATAGGAGAAGAGATATTAGGTCCAATTAAGACACTTGAGGGAGTGAGACAGACGATCATTCAGCATCACGAACGATACGACGGGACAGGTTATCCGTATGGTCTGAGGGGAGAAGAACTGCTTCTCAAGGCACGAATTCTTTCTGTAGTTGATACCTTTGATGCCATGATGTCGGAAAGACCTTACAGGAATGCCAGGTCGCTCCTTGAGGTCAAAGAGGAGATCCTGCTGCATGCAGGCACTCAGTTTGATCCCTACGTAGTGCAGTCATTTATCGAACTGGTAAACAAAAATGGTGATGCGCTGCTCAGCGCCTCCGGTTATGAAAGGATACACACCGTCTCATAACGCTGCAGAGGATTGTCAGCAATTACCTTCCATCATCTGTTCTGACCTGCATCATGGATAAGCCTCCTGAGCTTCAGATTATGCTCATGCCGCATGACAGAGATCCTGAGATAGGAATCATCCAGTCCGTCAATATCCCCGCAGAGCTGGGCAGCAAGTCCTGAACGCCCTGCCTGCTCTGCAATCACAGCGGCCATACCAGGCGCCTTAAGAAGAATGATATTCGTGTCCGAATCAAAGGGAACAATTCCCTTTATCTTGCGGATATCTCTTAGCAGATTTTTCTTCTCTTCATAAATATACTGGGCGGATAATCTTCTGTATGACCTGTCCCTGACCGCCGCGCGCGCTGCTTCAATAGCAGGGACCGACACAGCAGACTGCAGAGCCGGCCTCAGCGACTCAATCAATTTTTGGCCTGCTGCTGCATATGCGAGTTCGAGCCCTGGCAGGCCATAGTAACATGACGTTGTCCTGATGACGATAATACTGCTGCTGCCTGCAGCTGCCCTGATATAGCCCTCATCTTCGGAAAACTCAATCAACGCTTCATCAATAACAATAACGGCGACTTTCAGGGAAAGAGCGGCAAGAACCTGCCTCAACGCTGCCTGGGATATGGCCTTGCCTGTTATCCTGTTCGGATTTGCGATAAATACAAGATCAGATGCCTCTGCCTTTATAATAAGGTTCTGCAGATCCGGGGAAAAAAAAGCCTCCTCCCCCCCGCTTACGGCATTAATAACCGCTCCTGTTGATTCGGCAGCCCTCTGGTATATATTTAGGGCAGGCCCTATGATCAGCACCTTTTTCGGCCTGAGACGCCTGCAGATTACATACAGAAGCTCTGTCAGGGAATTGGAAAAGACAATACTTTCAGGGTCAACACCGTATTTTGAATGAAACAGCCGCTCAAGCCGCTTAAGCCCATCCGCAGGCAGCGTATTCAGAGCCTTGGCAGATTTTCTGACTGCTGCCTTAACCTTCCGGGAAGGCCCAAGCGGAGATGCTTCCATGACATATCTATTCTTGGGCATTTATACCTTTTCTACAAAGACAACATACATGTTGTTCATTATACAGGATGTCAGGGAGCAAAAAGGGCGACAGTCAGACTACTTCAAAGATAAACTCTATCTCGACCGGCGAGTTCATAGGAAGGATATGCAGACCAACTGCAGCGCGGGCATGAAGGCCTGCCTCACCAAAGACCTCGGCCAAAAGATCAGAGGCGCCGTTAAGCACCTTGGGCTGATCAGTAAAGTCATCGGCTGAGGCGACAAAACCTGTCAGTTTGACGCAGCGTTTTACCCGGTCAAGGCTTCCTACAGCAGACCTGAGAACTGCAAGGGCATTGATTGTCGCCCTGCGCGATGCCTGCACAGCATCCTCAAGCGGGATCGTCTCGCCCACCCTTCCCTCAAACAGAAGCCTGCCCTGGCTGAGAGGCAGCATGCCGCTCAGAAACAGGAGATTCCCGGCCTGCACAAAGGGGACATATGAACCTAAGGGCTTAGGCAGCTCAGGCAGTTCAATGCCCAATTCCGACAGTCTGTCCTCTGGAGACATGTCAGTATTTTGCATCAGCAAAACCTACCCAACCGTCCGCCTTGACAAGGGCCCTGTCAAACCCGGAGATCGTAAAATTAATCTTCTCACTGCCCTTGCTTGAGGCGATAGTGAACGTCTCCTGTTCAAGATCAATTGTAATCTCTGCTCCGGCGTTGTTGTGGCTGAAGAGCCTGTCTATGGCATGTTCAGAAAGCTCAATCGCAAGCATGCCGCAGTTGAACATATTCTGCCTGAATATCCTTGCAAAGCTGGAGGCAATAACAACATTGATATCATTCACCTCAAAGACCCATGGAGCATGCTCGCGCGATGAGCCGCAGCCAAAGTTCCCCCTTGTCACAATCACACCTGCCTCAAGGGTCTCACGTGACCGGGGATCGAATCCCTCAAGCTTAAGATCCTCAAGCATATGCGGCTTTAACGCCTCTTTGGATATCTCGGTCAGATATTTTGCCGGTATGATCTCGTCCGTATTGATATCAGACCTGTCCAAAAAAAGGACCTTGCCTCCGAATCGCTTCATTTCACCTTCTCCTTTGCATAATTCCTGGGGTCCGCTATCTTTCCTTCAATGGCAGACACTGCAGCCACCGCAGGGCTCATCAGATGCACCATTCCGCCTTTTCCCATCCTGCCGTTAAAGTTCCGGTTCGTGGTTGACGCACAGACCTCGCCGGGCGCAAGCACTCCGCTGCTCATGCCGAGGCATGCGCCACAGGTGGGGTTGGTGACGCAGAACCCTGCATCCATAAAGATTCTGATAATGCCGAGCCTGTCAGCCTCCCTGAAGACCTTGGGCGTAGCAGGAGAGACGATGCCTCTGACTGTCGGGGCAATGGTCCTTCCCTTCAGATACCGGGCAGCGACCCGAAGATCCTCCAACCTGCCGTTTGTGCAGGAGCCTATATAGACCTGATCCACAGGCGTGCCTGCCACCTCTGAGACATTCTTCACTTCATCAGGCTTAAAACCTACTGTCACCTGAGGCTCCATATTGGTCACATCTATATCAATCACCTTTTCGTAGGCACAGCCCTTGTCAGACCACCATTTCCTGAAATCTGCAAGCGCAGCCTTCCTGTCTGCATACTCAGATGAAATAAACGGCCAGAGATACTCAACCGTCACCCTGTCCGGCATACAGACGCCGGAGGTTCCGCCCGCCTCTATTGCCATATTGCAGAGCGTCATCCTCGACTCCATAGTCATCCTCTTCACCACACTGCCCTGAAACTCTATAACGCAGTCTGTTGCTCCTTTTACGGTAAGTTCCTTTATGATCCGAAGTATGATGTCCTTGGCGTATACTGCCTCAGGCAGTATGCCGCTGACATTTATCCTGATCGTCTTTGGCTCGCGGAAGGCGCATACGCCTTTGAGTATGCCTACCTCAAGGTCAGTCGTTCCGACCCCTGCTGCAAAGGCCCCGAATGCGCCGTGGGTGCAGGTATGCGAATCTCCCATAATCACTGTATTGCCAGGTCTGATAAAGCCCTGCTCCGGGAAAAGCGCATGGCAGACACCGTTTCTGCCGATATCAAAAAAGTCCTTTATATTGTGGCGCCTTGCCCAGTCTCTCAGGATCTTGCCCTGCCGGGCTGTCTTGGTGTCTTTTGCAGGCGTAACATGATCTATCACAACCTTTATCCTGTCAGGATTAAAGACCCTGTCCATGCCGCGAGCCGCAAGATCGTTGATCGCAATCGGGGTTGTGATCTCGTGGCACATCACAACATCAATATCAAGGACCTTGGTTCCGGGGAAGGGCTCGTCTCTCAAATGCGCCCTGAATATCTTTTCTGCCAGCGTCAATGCCATAGTGTTTCCTTTCAGACTCCAACCCGATATTTTTTCTGTCTCTAAAATATCATACATACTCACCTTTTATAAAGAATGCTGCCTTTAATGCTGTAACCAATAGGATGTCTGAATATGCTAAACTCTTGCCATGAATGCTCCTGAGCACAGATCCAAGGCTCCGACTGCAGCAGATGTTTTTCTTGTCTTTCTTAAGATCGGCACATTTGCATTCGGCGGCGTGTACTCCATGCTCGCCTTTTTTGAGAAGGAACTGGTCAGAAAACGCAAATGGATCACGCATGAGGAATATCTCGAAAGCATTGCGATAGGTCAGATAACGCCCGGGGCCCCGATTGTAAACACAGGCATCTGCATCGGGTACAGGCTGAGGAAGATCAAGGGTGCGCTGGCATCCACTTCAGGCCAGATATTTACCGGTACGTTCACGGCCATCCTGCTTGCAGCCTTTTATATGAGCCTGAAGGAGCATCCCGTATTCAGTTCTGTGATGAAGGGTATCGGCGCTGCTGTCGTGGGACTTCTCCTTTCTATTGTATTTTCGATGTCCAAAAATACCCTCAGGGATTACAGAACATTTCTGTTTGCATCTGTTGCCTTTATCCTGCTTGCCATGATCAAGCTCAGCCCTATTGCCATCATCCTTCTGGCAGGCCTTGCCGGATTCCTGACCTTCAGGGGAAAAAGGGCATGAGTCTGCTCGCCTTCTGCTGGATACTCTTTTATGTCAATGCCATGACCATAGGCGGAGGATATGCCATGCTTCCGCTTCTGCAGCGTGAATTTGTGGAGAAGCATCAGTGGCTCACAAACCAGGAGTTCCTTGATGCCATTGCTGTCGGGCAGTTGTCTCCCGGGCCTCTGACCGTCATGAACGCCTTTATCGGATTCAAGCTTCACGGCATTGCAGGCTCGCTTTTGGCGGTCATATGCTCCTATCTGCCGAGCCTTATAATCGTCACACTTGCAATAAAATACTATTACGCATACAGGGACTCAAGGATAATTGCTTCAGGCTTTACAGGCATAAAGAGTGCGGTCATCGGTCTTCTTGCCGCAGTGGCGCTGTCCCTTGGCAGCATATCGCTTGTTGATCCCGGCACTTTCCTGATAGCCACAGCAAGCTTTGCAGTTATTACATTTACAAGGCTTGATCCGTCATTTATTATTATCGGCGCCGGTCTTGCCGGCGCATTATTTCTCTGAGGGGGCAGACATATACAGGTGATGATCGGGATCATTTCAGACACCCACGATAATATGCCGGCAATCAGCCGGGCTGTAGATATCCTGAACAAGAGAAGGGTGCAGCATGTCATCCATGCCGGGGATTACTGCTCTCCATTTACTTTCAGGGCATTGAAGCGCCTGCAGTGCGGCTTCACAGGCGTTTACGGCAACAATGACGGCGAGCGGGTACTGCTTCAGAAGCTTTCGAACAGCCGTATATTCACCCAGCCATATGTTTTTGAACTATCCGGGAGAAAGATCGTGATCATGCATGAAGACCAGGTGGTGGATGCACTTGCTGAAAGCGGCCATTTTGACCTCATTATATACGGCCATACCCATACCCCGGACATCAGGATGCAGGGCAGCACCCTTATCGTAAACCCCGGAGAAACCTGCGGATGGCTCTATGGCAACCATACCATGGTTATTGCTAATCTCGCTTCATTATCCGCTGAGCTTATCGAACTGTAGTGATACCTCATGCTTCAACGGCTGTGCTGAGATATGAAAGTGTCCCGGCAAGCCAGACGCTCTGAGAAAAGCCGTCACGGACGGTTAGCAGTAGTCTTCATAAAGTTCTCCCTGAAGCATTTACTTCTCAATATCCATGGAATGGTGTAAATTATTATTTCCGGTGACTCGCATGATGTTTTTTGATATGATTCTGTAACTGGCTATGAACGGGCTAATAATGCACATTATCACTGGCTAATCTCAGGAGGAAGATATGCAAAAACTAACAGTGCAGCTTCTAAAAACAGAAGCAAAGGCCTTTGCTGACCGGGAATCCGGGCATAAAGAGAAATCACTGTTCGGCGTGACGGATGGCAAGGCCGTTGGCACTTATCTGGAACACAAGTTTCAAGAAGTCCTTCAGAAGAAGTACGAGTATATGAGAGGTTCCTCGGCGAAAGGTATAGACTTTCCAAAGTTGGATATAGACATAAAGGTGACAAGTATACGGCAACCGCAATCCTCATGTCCCTTTAGATCTGCGCGTCAAAAGATATATGGGCTCGGTTATTCTTTATTGGTTTTTGTGTACAATAAAATAGATGAGCGAAAATCACGCACTGCCACTTTGAATATCAAACATGTTATTTTCATCGAGAGCGACCAGACAGGGGATTTTCAGACGACTACGGGGATTCTTAAAATATTGGACAATAATGGCAATGAAGATGATCTTGTCGCTTTCATGACGGAACGCTATTTGCCGGTGGACGAGATTCAGGCTGCGGAATTGGCAAAAAAAATCCTTAAAACGAGGCCAAAGGTCGGTTACCTGACCATCTCAAACGCTCTACAGTGGAGGTTACAGTACGCCCGAGTAATTGAGCAGGCTGGCAAAGTCTCAGGCGTCCAGAGAATAGCGTGACGATTAAGAGAACAAGAATGGAATTCGGCGATTTTCAGACGCCCCACGATCTGGCCGATGCTGTTACAGCCTTTCTCCAAGACGCGGGTATTGCACCGTCTGTCATCATTGAACCAACATGCGGACTGGGAAGTTTTGTTTTTGCGGCGCATAAAGCCTTTCCCAGAGTTCGTAAGGTATTTGCATTCGATATTAATGGTGCGTATATTACCGATTTGCGAAGAAAAGTTCATACGACAAACGGTACACACTGGCACGTATCAAGACAAGATTTCTTCACGTACAATTGGAAGGATTTTTTTTCAAAATTTTGCGGAGAAATTCTTGTTCTTGGAAATCCCCCTTGGGTAACTAATGCCGCCCTCGGGGCGATAGGAAGCGATAATCTACCCGAAAAATCGAATTTTCAAAAACGCGTCGGTTTCGCTGCAAAGACCGGTAAAGCCAATTTTGATATTTCAGAATGGATGTTGATCAAACTCCTCGAAGCTCTTGACGGGCAGCGTGGCAGCCTTGCAATGCTCTGTAAAACTGCCATTGCGCGGAAGGTCCTCCGTCATTGCTGGCTCAATCGCTTCAGAGTTGGTCGGGCGAGCCTGCATTTGATAGATGCAGCAAAACATTTCGGTGTTTCCGTTGATGCCTGTCTTTTCGTAGTGCATACTGGTGTTCCAGACCTAATGTTAACGGCCGGTGTATATGGGGATCTTTCCTTTGATAATAGACTGACAACTATAGGCCTTGTGGGTCGAGATATGGTTGCAGACGTTGATGAATATAGTCGACTACGAGATCTTGACGGGGTTGCCTATTATACATGGCGCTCAGGAGTGAAACATGATGCAGCATCGGTTATGGAGTTCAGCAAGGCCGGCGACGTATTGGCGAATGGATTAGGAGAATATGTCAAACTTGAGTCGACTTACGTCTATCCGCTGTTAAAGTCTTCCGATCTCGCCAATGACAGGCTTTTGCCACAGCGCTTCGTAATCGTAACACAGCGTAAGCCCGGCGACGACACGGAAGCTATCAGGAAGACCGCTCCAAGAACGTGGGATTATCTATTGCAGCATGGGTCAGTTTTGGACCGGCGGCAGAGCATAATATATCAAAAGCGACCGAGATTCTCAGTATTCGGCGTTGGAGATTACACCTTTTCTCCCTGGAAAGTGGCAATCTCCGGACTTTACAAGAATTGCCGGTTCGTGGTTATCGGCAAATACAAGAATAAACCTGTAGTCTTGGACGATACGTGCTATTCCATCCCATGTAGTTCTGAGGAAGAGGCCGTCTTCGCGTGTCACCTGCTCAATTCTGATATTACTAAACGGTTTCTTCACTCGCTCGTGTTCTTTGATGCCAAGAGGCCGATAACCATTGACGTGTTGAATCGTATCGATTTGAAACGAGTGGCGGAACGGCTCGGTTTGGAGAGAGATGCACGTTCATACTTTAGAGATGCTGCGTTGTTCGAGGATCAACAAGGGCTACTCGTCTACGAAAAACAAGCGCCGTATCTGACCCTTACAAGCGGTTCAAGAACACCAAGCAAGAAGCGCGCGACTTAGCCGCACTGGCCACCAATAAGCGTAGTTCCAAAAGATCTGCCCTCGACATGGGATAAGGTCTCCTTCGGACAAGCAGCACATCGGACATCGGTATACCAGATATGACAGTTCTGATATTCGCTATCAGCCAATCATATTTCGTAGCTCTCTGCCACCCGCGGGATATGCGTCTTAAAACCGAACCGCTCCTTTATGGCTGCCTGAAATGCCAATGAAGATTTCTCTTCGCCATGCACAATAAAGATCTCGGGCCTGTTTTTGAACTGCCCTATCCAGTCAAGCAGTTCGCCCTGGTCTGCATGCGCCGAGAACCCGCCAAGCGTATGGATGCCTGCCCTGACAACGATATCCTCTCCAAGCACCTCGACCGTCTTTGCGCCGTCCACGATCTGGCGTCCAAGAGTTCCCTCTGCCTGATATCCCACAAATACAATGCTGCTTTCCTTGCGCCAAAGGTTATGCTTGAGGTGATGCTTTACCCTGCCTCCTTCGCACATACCTGAGCTCGATATGATTATCGCCTCCCTTTTTATCCTGTTCAGCGCCATGGATTCATTCTGTTTCTTTGTGAAATGAAGCCTCAGGGCATCCCTGCTTTCAATGGAAAACATTTCCTTTGCCTCTTCATCAAAATATTCGGGATGGGCTGCATAGACCTTTGTGATCCGCTCCCCAAGAGGGCTGTCAATGTATACGTTGATCCTGAAGAGCCTGTCCTGCTTCACCAGCTTGTTTAAAATAAAGAGCAGATCCTGTGTCCTGCCGAGGGCAAACGACGGGATGATAACATTCCCGCCCTTCCGGAATGTGCTCCTGATCACATTGACCAGTTCATCAATCGAAGCCTCCATGCCCTTATGGTTGCGGTTGCCGTATGTGGATTCAATCGTGAGATAGTCGGTCTCCTCGACAAATACCGGATCATTCACAATAGGATTATCCTTCTTGCCGATGTCTCCGGAAAATACGATCTTCTTCTCTCTGCCTTCATCTTTATACCAAAGCTCAAGGGTCGAGGAGCCGAGGATATGGCCTGCATTCACAAAACAGTACCGGACGCCTTCACAGAGCTGCTCTATCCGGCTGTACTGCTTGCGCTCGATAAGGGGTATGACCATATCCACATCCCGCGCAATATAGAGCGGCTCTTTAAGCGCAAGCCCTGTCCTGAGGGCCTTCCGGTTGTACCACTCTGCATCAGACTCCTGGATATGGGCAGAGTCACGGAGTATCAGTTCGACAATATCGGCGGTTGCAGTAGTGGCAAGGATCTTTCCCCTGAAGCCTTCCTTTACAAGCCTCGGCACAAGACCGATATGATCAAGATGGGAATGGGTCAGGAAGAGACAGTCTATCCCGGCAGGATCAAAAGGAAACGGGCGTCTGTTTACTGCCTCGGCGTCGCGGCCCTGGTACATGCCGCACTCAATCAGTATCCTGTAATTGCTCCCCTGCAGAAGATAGCATGAGCCGGTAACAGTCCGGACTCCACCCAAAAAAGTAAGTTTCACAATATTAATCCTCCCGCCTGAACTGCCGTATTCTAACAAACTCTGGCGGAAAAACCCTCTCATGCAGTCATGCCGCTATACTGTATGCAGACCGCCGGACAGAAGATGCGCCTCCATCGCCGTTTCTTGACCTTGATCCGCGCAAATCATTATAATCCATAACATTTTTGAATGAGGTAATTGTGGAAGATACGAATGAACTGATCGAGCAGCGCATCAAGAAGGTCGGGGAGCTTAAGGAACTCGGCATAAAGCCCTACGGGGACGCTTTCCAGGCAGACGAGCATACAGCAGACCTGAAGGCAAAATACGGGGAAACCCCAAAGGAGACCCTGGAGGCTGACAAGGTCTACTGCTCGCTTGCAGGCAGGATCGTTGCCATGAGGGATTTTGGCAAGGCTGCATTTGCGCATATTCAGGATGCAACAGGCAGGCTCCAGATCTATTTCAAGAAAGACCTTTTGGGCGAAGGTTATAAACTGCTCAAGAAACTCGACATCGGCGATATTGTAGGCATCAGGGGATCTCTCTTCAGGACAAAAACCGATGAACTGACCGTAGAGGTCGAATCATTCACCCTGCTGACCAAATCAATCAGGCCGCTTCCTGAAAAATGGCACGGCCTAAAGGATATCGAAATCCGGTACCGTCAGCGGTACATAGACCTTATCGTAAATCCTGAGGTGCGGGAGAACTTTGCAAGGCGCGGAAGGATCATCAGGGGAGTAAGGGACTTTCTCGAATCAAAGGGTTTCATCGAGGTAGAGACGCCGATGATGCACCAGATACCGGGCGGAGCAACAGCAAGGCCTTTCAGGACACATCACAACGCGCTGGATACAGACCTGTATCTCAGGATCGCTCCCGAACTCTACCTCAAAAGGCTGCTGGTAGGCGGATATGAACGCGTTTACGAACTGAACAAGAACTTCAGAAACGAAGGCATCTCAACGCGCCACAACCCCGAGTTTTCGATGCTTGAATTCTATGTTGCATACAGGGACTATCATTTTCTGATGTCGTTTACTGAGGAGCTTTTCGCCGAGGTTGCGATGAAGGCAATCGGCACTCTCCGGATGCCCTATGGTGATGATATTATAGACCTCACCCCGCCCTGGCCCAGAATACCGATGCTTGAGGCGCTTCAAAAGGCTGGCGTGCCTGTTGAAATCTTCAATGATCCGGAGGGGGCCCTGCACTGGGGAAGGGCAAGGAAGATAGATATCCCAAAGGGCTCCTCTATGGGCAAGATCCTTGATGAGATATTCAAGGAACTGGTAGAGCCCGGCCTGATCCAGCCGACATTTATCATTGATCATCCTGTGGAACTTTCTCCCCTGGCAAAGAGAAAGCCGGATAATCCGGCGCTTGTTGAACGCTTCGAGCTGTTCATAAGCGGCAGGGAAATAGCAAATGCCTTCTCTGAGCTGAATGACCCCTTTGACCAGCGTGGCCGCTTCGAATCCCAGGTCGCTGCAAGGCAGGCGGGCGACGATGAGGCGCATGAGATGGATGAGGATTTCATCAGGGCGCTCGAATACGGCATGCCGCCTGCTGCAGGTGAGGGCATCGGCATTGACAGGCTTGTGATGCTCCTTACGAACTCCGCATCCATACGCGACGTAATCCTCTTCCCTCAGCTTAAGCCTGAGCAGTAAATTCTCAAGATGAAACTGCCCTATCAGATCTTCATCGCCTTCCGGTATCTCAAATCAAAGAAGAAGCATAAGGGAGTGTCGGTCAATACCGCGATCTCTATCGGCGGTGTTGCCGTAGGCGTAATGGCGCTGCTTGTGGTGCTGTCGGTCATGTCTGGCTTCCATGAGGATCTGCAGAAGAAGATCCTTGGGGCCAACGCCCATATAATCATCAGGGATTACAAGGGCGCCATAACCGACAGGTCTGAAGTGATCGAAAAGATCGTCTCAAACAAAGAGGTGCTGGCCCATGCCCCCTTTGTTATCGGCCAGGTGATGGTCTCCTTTAATAACAGGGCGCATGGCGTCTATATCAGGGGAATTGAACCCGAGACAGAGGCAAAGACTACCGAGGTGCTTTCGCATATCAAAGAAGGCGATTTCAGGAGGCTCTCTGAGGATACGGATATCCCGGGCATCATAATCGGAAAAGAACTTGCTGCAAACCTCGGCCTTTTGCTCAATGACAAGGTCAATGTGGTCTCCCCCATTGGAGAGATCGGACCGATGGGCATGCTGCCCAAAATAAAGCAGTTCCGGGTTGTGGCCATATTCGAGATCGGCATGTTTGAGTATGATGCAAATCTGGTGCTGACAGACATGAAGCCTGCCCAGGAATTCTTCGGATTCAATGACAGCATCTCAGGCATTGAACTGAGGCTTAAGGACATCTACCGGGCGCCTGAGGTGAAGAAACAGCTCCAGGAAAGCCTTGGCCTCCGGTACCTTGTGCTTGACTGGATGCAGATGAACAAAAACCTCTTCTCTGCGCTGAAGCTCGAAAAATTCGCCATGTTCGTGATACTCGTCCTTATCATCCTTGTTGCCTCATTCAATATCATCAGCAACCTGATCATGAATGTCATAGAGAAGAGCCGTGAGATAGCAATACTGAAGGCAATAGGTGCAACCAGCAGGAGCATCATGGCCATCTTTATGCTCCAGGGCCTCTTTATCGGCCTTATCGGCACGATCGCAGGCATCACGGGCGGATATCTTTTGGGCATCTTGCTGAACAAATACCAGATCATAAAGCTGCCTGCCGATGTCTATTATCTGAGCCATCTGCCGGTAAAGATGAGTCTTTTTGACTTTGGCGTCGTCTCGATCTCTGCCATCCTGATCAGTTTCATTGCGACTGTCTATCCTGCATGGCAGGCTGCAAAGCTGAATCCTGTGGAGCCCCTGCGCTATGAGTGAACTGATCACAGCAGTTGACATCAGGAAGTCATTCAGGACAGAGGCAGGCGAACTTCTGGTTCTAAGAGAGATCAACCTTTCTGTCAATGAAGGTGAGATGATCAGCATCACAGGCGCATCAGGAGCAGGCAAAAGCACGCTTATGCATATCCTTGGCGCACTCGACAGGCCAACCTCTGGCAGGATCCTTTTTCAGGGCAGAGACGTCTTTTCGATGGATGAAACAGCGCTTGCCCGTTTCAGAAACAGAAGCATCGGCTTTGTATTCCAGTTTCACCACCTTCTGCCTGAATTCAATGCAGTAGAAAATGTGATGCTGCCGGGCCTGATCAGTGATATGCCCCATGAAGATGTCCGGAAAAAGGCAGAAGACCTCTTGGGATATCTCGGCCTTTCAAAAAGGCTCCGCCACAGGCCGGGCGAGCTCTCCGGAGGCGAACAGCAGCGTGTGGCGGTTGCCCGCGCTCTTATGCAGGACTCCGGTCTTGTGCTGGCTGATGAACCTACCGGCAACCTCGATACTGCAACAGGCAACAGCCTTTTTGAGCTTTTTGTTGATCTGAACAGAAAGAGAAATATCACCTTTATAATCGTCACCCATAACATAAGCCTCTCTGAGCGCTGCCACAGGTCGCTTCAGATGGCAGACGGCATGTTCGTCTCCGATTGACTCATATTCTTCTTATCTGCTTAACTAAAGCGAGATATGGATCTGCAAACAATGTATCGGCTATCACGAGTGAGATGCCATGGAGAATAACTGTGATGAAAGAAAAATCTCTCTGTATTGCCCTATTCCTTATTCTTGCCTTCACCGGATCTTCCCCTGCCACGGCGGCTGACCCTGTTTCAATCAAGCAGAGCGACAAATGCCCTGTCTGCGGCATGTTTGTGGCGAAATACACGCACTGGATAGCGCAGGTCGTCTTCAGGGACGGCTCGTATGCGGCCTTTGACGGCCCAAAGGACATGTTCAAGTATTATCTGAATATGTCAAAATATGCGCCCTCAAGGAAATCCGCTGATATCACAGGGATATTCGTAACAGAATACTATTCAACAAAGCTTCTCGATGCCAGAAAACTCTTCTTTGTGGCCGGAAGCGATGTGTACGGCCCGATGGGCGATGAACTGATCCCTCTTGCCACCAGGGCAGGGGCAGAGGAGTTCATGAAGGATCATAAAGGCACAAGAATACTGAAATTCGAGGATGTAACGAATGAGCTTATGCGCTGACCTCAGAAGATCACGCATAAGCTCGGCAATCGTCCTGTCGCTTTCGCTTCTGCTGGTTTGGAGCTGCAGCAAACAGCCGAATCCGTATAAAGAGGCGCCGGTCAGGGATAACAGGATCATAATTCCTCTCAGTGATGTTCAGGACAGAAATGCGCATTTTTATACATACAGAAAATCAGGCAAACGCATTAACTTTTTTGTAAGGACCGATCTGGACGGCAGGGTTGCTTCATACTTTGATGCCTGCCTCACATGCTACCGTCATAGGAAAGGTTACCGGCAGGAGGGGGCTGAACTCATCTGCAATGAATGCAGCATGAAATTCGGGTTGTTCGATGTAAAATGGGACGAAAAAGACGGCTGCAATCCGATTTATCTGAAAAACACTATTGACAACAACAACCTTGTAATAGACACTGCAGTGATAGAAAAGGGGGCAAAACTGTTCTGAAGATCACTCTTCCGTAAGAATGCCCCGTGTCATCCGGAGTTTTCGCGTAGCCATGCCGGCAAGATCTGTATTATGCGTAATAAAGACAAAGGTCATCATCTTTTCCCTGTTCAGTTTCCTGAAGAGCTCCATGATATCTGCCTCAGTCTCTTCATCCAGATCTCCCGTCGGTTCATCAGCAAGGATAACCTGGGGGTTGTACATCAGGGCCCTGGCAATAGCAACACGCCGCTGCTGACCTCCTGAGAGCTGTGAAGGATAGGCAGATGCCTTCTCTCCGATGCCGACAAGATCAAGGTATTGTCCGGCCTTCGTAGCAGCATGCTTATCTTTTTCAGGATTGAATAGCCCAGGCAGAAGAACATTCTCAAGTGATGTGAGCATCGGCAGAAGGCTTGCAAACTGAAACATAAATCCGATATTCCTGTTGCGGTATTCAGAAAGCCTGTTATCATCAAGGCCACAGATATCCCGGCCTTCAAAGAGCACCTTTCCTGAAGTCGGCTTCATGATGCCGCCGATGATGGATATGAGCGTAGTCTTTCCTGACCCTGAATGGCCGACTATCGAGACAAATTCCCCTTTATTTATGCTTAGGGATATATTGCTGATCGCAGTAATATCCTGCCCTCCCACTTCATATATCTTTGTCAGTTCTCTGATTTCGATCTGGTTCATAGACTATTCCTTTTTAATGGCCATGAGAGGCTCCATCTTCCTGAGTCTTCTGATTGGCGCAAGCGCTCCGACAATGCAGATACTATTTCCGAGCAGAAAACCGACAAAAGCTATTCCTATACGGCTCATTACTGTAAGGTGCATCGGTAGGCTCTTCATGATCGTAAAGCTCTGGGCAAGGACTATCGAGAGCGCTGTGCCTCCGATAATGCCGATAATGCTCCCGATACAGCCGATGATCACCACTTCAGTCAGAAACACCTTAACAATATGCGACTCGGACGCTCCTACTGCGCGCATTATCCCCACTTCACGCGCACGCTCATTGGCAATTGCGGAGAAGATTGCCCATGTGAGAAATCCTGAAAGCAGGGAAATCAGGAGCATCGTAAAAATAAAGATCTGATTGATGTCCCGAAGTGTGGCAATAATGCCCTTGCCGATATCCTTACGGGCCATGGTATCCAGTTCTACAAAGGCGTCCTCGATCTCGCCGGCCACTTTGTATGGATCGAGCCCCTTCTTTATCTTTGCAAACACTATGGATATCTGATCCGGTTTCAGGGTAGTCTTACCCTGCCTCAGGATATCATCGAGGTCTTCCTCATTAATGAATAGCGCATTATCAAGGCCTGTGCCTGTCTTGTCAAGTTCTCCCACCACCCTGAAGATACTGCCGAAAAGCGCCTTGTCAACATCAACCAGATCCAGGCTTATGTTCAATGCTGACTCGCTGCCGGCAAGGGCCTCGCCCTTCTGCAGTTTTCTTCCAAACTTCTTGACAAGCCATGGCTTGACAACAAAATCCGTATCCTGATCAAAGGCGACTACCACTGTTTCAGGAACATCGCAGCAGAGCCCCTGTATGGTAGTTAGATACGTCTGATAGGTAAGCTGGTCAAGGCCTTTTATTGTCTTCAGCTTCTCAAGGACGCCTCTGTCCATATAAAAGGACTTGGTCTTGTTCTCAAGCAGCACATCCGAAGCAGCCCCCCTTGCGCCGGCAGGAACAATAAGGATATCGGCGCCAAGCCGTTCAGAAGCAAGCCTTACACTCGAAGATACCCGGCTCACAAAAGAAAAGGCAAAGACGAGAGCGGCAACCAATATGGTGATGGCTGCAATAAGGACGGCGGTGCGAAGCGGTTTTCTCCTGAGGTTCCGCAGGGCAAAGGAATAGTTGGTAAAACCGGTCTGCATTACAGTTTTAGTATATAGAATTAGGGGATATTCCATCTATGCGGCCTGATAAGCCGCATAGATGGAATTGACAATATGCTGAATATTCTATTTCTTGAAGGCTGTGTCAAGGCCGCAGAGGACTGAGGCCTTGTCGCCGAGGCCGATGCCTTTATGGCAGTCAAAACATACTGAAGCCAGTTTGCCAAGGAACTTTTTGGCGTCAACATCATAGATCTGGATCGTTCCGTCAGTAATCTTCTTGTCTGCGATCTCCTTGCCGTCTGCGCCAATTGCTGGAATGTTCGTCCTTAAAGTAAGTATTACATACTTGCCGTCAGGGGTCGGCTGCGCATCATGGTTTAAGCCGACAGTCATCTTCTCATCGACGATCTTGAGGGTATTTGCATCAAGCAGCCATAATCTGTCATTGACAGACTGGAAGATAATACTGTCGTCAGCGCTGAAATACTGGCGGAAGGATATGGTCTTGCCGGGCTCGCCTGTATGAGTTATACGGGCCAGTTCCTTGAATTTACCCTTCTCAAGCTCTTTCATGTCCACCATAACAAAATCAACCTTGCCGTTTGCCTTGCCGTCCTCACCCTTCATGGTTATGGTCAAAAAGAACTTGTCCATCTTGTTGTTGTTTATGCCGTGAAGAAATACGTATGAGCCATCCTTATACCCCAGCTCGCTTATGAATACGCGATGCTTATGATCAAGACCGGCCTTGTCAAAAACATCAACATACGCCTCACTGCCCATGAAGACAGGCATAAAGTATTTCTTGCTCTGTCCTGATCCGCAATATAGCGGCGGCTTCTCGCCCTTTGCCCTTGGGTCAGGATCCATGGCAACATCCTTGATCACTTTGCCGGTCCTGAGGTCAGTCTTGCCGACATGCTGCTTCTTGTTTGCATCCAGGATATAGGTTGACCAGAAGAGTATATTCGGATCTTCAGAGTCAATTCTTGCATCGTGCGTAGGATGGGAAGTCTTGTCGCCGATAACTATACGGTCAAGCGCGCTTATTGTAATCGGATTGTCAGCATTATTCGGATCAATAGTGAAATCAGCCTTTGCAAAATGGCCTCCCATTCCGGCCACATACGTGGTGCCTGAATAGGTCTTCTTTGCTGCTGTTGCAACTGATATCTTGGTATCTACTGTGGTAAAGGCAAGGTATCCGCCCACAACCATGGTAAGAGCCAGCGCTACAAGCAATACTTTCTTCATAGTTTCTCCCCGTTATATCTGGTTTATACGGCTGCGCAACTCAAGCTTCGGTCTGCACAGCGCCAATCCTTGACCTCAACAATATAAACATCGCCTGCCTCCGGAATCACCACCTTTCGCCACGATATTTCTGAGATTACGGATAATCTCTGGTTGTCATACCTTAGCATCTCATTCTGACTGTAATCAACTTGAAATTCTAACTTTAGAAGACCTATGTCATTGATTTATCATGAAAAAGGCCCAAATTGAGATGATCATGAAGAATTGTGAGGAAAGCTGCTGCGGTATAATAATTTGAGGCCAGGAAATAAGCCTGCCTCTGGCAGGGCTACCGGCCGTATGAAGACCTGCCGCCTCTGTCTGTCTGGAACTGAACAAACGCCCTCGCAAACCAGCTGTTTTGCACCCGCCCGCAGGGCTTTGATGCAAGGACTTCAGCGCATTCAAAATTCTGGAGCAGATCAAGCATCTTGTCAAGCGATTCCTCATGCAGCAGTTCTATGGCATCACGGTCAGGCATGGACGTGATCAGCCGCCGGTCAATAAAATCACCGATCTTCTGCTGATTCATAAACGAAAAGAAGACCATGCCCTTGAATATCCGCTTGTTTGTCTTGAACGAAAAGAGAAAACGCTCGAGCGAATTTTCGAGGAAAAGGTCATTCCGCAGCTGGGTTTTTCGGTCTATAAGCATCGCCTGAAACCAGTATTTTTTGTCTATGATACTGTCTGCCTTCATCTCAAGAAGCGTATGGCCTATATTCTTCCTTTCCGCAGTGTAGGAATGGTGGGCAACCGTATCGGACGCAAGGTGGCAGAGATACCCATACACAAATGCCTTCTGCTGTGAGGTCTTTGCAGCCTTCAGTAGGTCAAAGCCCACCTCCCAGCTGTGAGAACTCTTGCTGTCAGGGAGATATTTTTTCCCGATGATAATATCTGCCATGATATTGCCATAGAGAAAGTCCTTTCTGTACCTCCTTATTATCTCAAGGATACCGGCAGGTATGAGGGCTCCAAAAGAGAAGAGCTCATTGCCGAGATATATGTGGGTCAGAGGACCCCAGGCTGATGCAAATGAAGGGACAAGCAGAAAAAATATTATCCATCCGGGCCTGACTGATTTCATTGAATCCTCCTGAGCAGATTCAGAATAAGCCTCACACCAATGCCTGAGGCTCCCCTGGGCGTATACGGCCGGTCTTTTTCGACCCATGCAGTCCCTGCGATATCTATATGAACCCAGGGAGACCGACCCGCGAATTCGTAAAGGAAATATGCAGAAGACATGAGCGAGCCTATTCTGCCTCCTATGTTCCTGATATCAGAAATATCACTTTTCAGATACTCCTTATACTCATCAAAAAGAGGAAGCTCCCATACACGCTCATACGTCTCCTGTCCGGCCCTTGTCAGTTCATCGAGAAGCTTTCTGTCATTTCCCATCATCGCAGCCACCTCGCCGCCAAAGGCAATGGCGCAGGCGCCTGTAAGGGTGGCGATATCTATTATCGCCCTGGGCTTGAAGCGTTTTGCATATTCGATGGCATCTGCAACCGCTAATCTGCCCTCTGCATCAGTGTTTGCGATCTCTATGGTCTTGCCGCTGACAGACCTGACAACATCACCCGGCTTTACTGCCGAGCCTCCGGGCAGATTCTCTGTTGCCGGAAGCAGGCATATCAGGTGCAGAGGCAGCCTCAGTTCTGAGGCGGCCTTCATAACGCCAAGAACTGCAGCGCCTCCTGCCATATCGTATTTCATCTTCTCCATACCTTCAGAAGGTTTGAGTGAAAGCCCTCCGCTATCGAAGGTGATGGATTTGCCCACAAGTACTACAGGGGGGGTTTTGCTGCCACGGTATTGCGCCATGATGAATTTCGGCAACTGCCTTGACCCATGCGATACCGCCAGAAATGCGCCCATGCCGATCTTTTCTATATCCTTTTTTTCGAATACCCTGACAGATACCTTATTTTTTTTGAGTGTTATGGCAGCATGCGCAAGATCTGCCGGAGTCATATCATTGGCCGGGGCATTGACCAGGTCTTTTGCAAAGGCAACAGAGGACGCGATCACCTCTGTATTTCTGATACTGAGCAACAACTCCCTGGAAGGCTTTGCTATCAGCGCCAGTGAAGATATGATCCTGACATCCTTTTCCTGCTTGTACTTTTTATACGTATAAAGGCCAAGAAGAGCTCCTTCGATAAAAGCAACCGGAGAATGTTTCAGCTGGTCCAATATCAGCGTGGAGAGGGCTGTCTTGCCCATCTTCATGTCACGAAGATAGGCGAGGGACTTTCCTCCAGCCTGCCTCAGTCTTTCAGATGTCAGCTCATCCTTTTTGCCCAATCCGAGGAAAAGAATCCTCTCAGGCTTTATCCCCTCAGGCGCAGGCACAAGCAGCAGATCGTTAAAAGAGCCGCTGAATTCTTTCTTTCTTATCCTTTTTATCAGCGAAATGACCGGGGGCTGCAGATGTATGTAAGGATTCGGGCTGTCCTCAACAAAAGGAAGGATCAGCGCATCACAGACGCAATTGTCTTCCCTTATATTCTTAATGGCAATATTCATATGCAGATGGTCTGTTATTTATATCTTCATTCGTAACTTTTATAGTCTAACCAATCAAAAGGTAATAATCCACAAAACCTAACATTAAGTTTTTCTCATTTTCAATTGACAGGCTCAGTATTTATCAGTAAATATCTATATATGCTTGCCAACAAATCGGCATCCCCCTTCTCGATAAAAAACATCCAGCGGATCTTCGGCTCTGCCTTTACAAATGCCACTGAGGTAACACTTGTCTGGAAAGACAGGCAGTCATTCCAGTCCATATTCAGGGCTGTCAGGCAGGCAAACCAATTGATATGCCTGCAGTTTTATATATACCGCGATGACGAAACAGGCAGGGAACTGGCAGATATCCTGAAGCTCAAGGCAACAGAGGGCGTAACTGTCTGCCTTATCTACGATCATTTTGGCTCAATCTGCACTCCTGCAGCATTCTGGCAGGACCTGCGCAAGGCCGGCGTCAGCGTTAGGGCATCCAGGCCTTTTGCATGGTCCACACCTCTTCATTATGTGCATCGGGACCACAGGAAACTGATCATAATTGACAGCGAAACAGCCTTTACCGGAGGCCTCAATATTGCCAATGAATACCGCGGTTATCACAGGCTGAAGAAGGCAAGAGGATGGCGGGATACCGGGATATTTCTTAATGGCCCTATCGTCAACAGACTTTTGGAAGAATTCATGAAGAGCTGGGAGATCTGGAAGGGAACCCCGATACAACTGCCGCATGGCGCTGTGATGCCTGGGCATGGCCTGCCTGTGCTGCCGATCTTTGCAAGTTCGGCAAAGGGCAGGAGAAGGATGCGCAAACTCCTTTACTACAGCATAAACAGCGCCCAAAAGAGCATCTTTCTGACAACGGCATACTTCACGCCAAGCAGACGCATGATGCATCTGCTTGAGTCAGCAGTTGCGCGCGGAGTTGACGTTAAACTGCTGCTGCCCGGGGTCTCGGACATTTCCGCGGCTCACTTTGCAGGCAGGGCCTTTTTCTCGAGACTTCTCAAGGCAGGCATCGAGATATACACATACAATGGCGTTATCCTCCATGCAAAGACCTCAGTATTTGACGAGGTCTGGTCCATCATCGGCTCTGCAAACCTCGATTTCCAGTCATTGCGAAGAAACGACGAAGGCAATGTCGGCATCATTGACAGCAGCTTCGGAATTCAGATGGCAGGCATTTTTTTTGATGATCTCACCCGCTCGCAGAAGATAAGCCTGAGGCAGTGGCATAAACGGCCCCTGCATGAAAAGCTCAGGGAATATTTCTTTGCCTTATTCAGGAGAAGACTATAGATCCGGCAATGCCGGATGATGCTGCATGCCTGGGCCTGCAGTACTGCTGCATATTTCCTGTCAGGGTCTTCCGCTCTTTTCAAAACTTCTTTATATCTATGCGTCCCTGAAAGATGCTGCTATACTGGAATTAAAAAAGGAGGAACAGCTATGGATAAAGTGATCATCGCGGTTGATCTGGGCCATTTCAGGGCATACAGACTCTCCAAAAGAGAACTCGAAAGTCCGAAAATTGAACTCATCGAAAGCTATGATTCTGTAGAGGCCCACGGAAAACTGAGCGACAAGCTGAGCGATTCAGCCGGCCGTTTCGCCACAGGAGGAGGAAAAAACGGCTCGGCAAAGGGCTACGGAGAACCTCATAACATAGAACTCGAAATGGAGAAGAAGGCTGCAAAATTGATCGCAAATGACATTAATACGATCATCAGAAAAGAGGAACTGCCCAAATGGTTTCTCGCAGCAGGAAGGAAGATAAACGGCCAGATCCTTGACAATCTTGAAACAGAAGTCAAGGCAAGACTGGACAGAAACATCATGTCCAATCTTACGAAGACAGATAAATCAGAGATCTTGAAGCATTTTGAATAATCGCTCTTCACCATCTCAACTGCGGTATAAGAGACATACTGAGCAGTATGTCTCTTATACTTATCTTCTTATAACTTATTCGTCTCTCAGCTTTCTGCTGCCGCCATAGAGTTCATATTCAAGCAGGCGGCACTCAATAGGCCCATTGAAAAAAAGCATCTTTCTGCTTGACCTGAGACCTATCCTTTTTGCCAATTCAGGATTGCCTGTCAAGACATATCCTGTATAGCCCCGGCATTTCTGCTTCAGAAAATCCCCTATCCTGCCATAGACATTCTCTAATTCTGCTGCCCTGCCGAGCCGCTCGCCGTATTCAGGGTTCATCACCACAACCCCCCTGCCCTCCGGGACCTCTGTGTCTGCAAAATCAGCGACGCTGAATTCGATCAGATGCCCTACGCCTGCTGTAAGGGCATTTCTCCGCGCTGCATCAATCGCCTCAGGACTGATATCACCGGCAATTATCCTGCTCTGCAATGTCCTTCCGGCCCCAGCCTTTGCACGATCTCTCATATCTTCCCATGCTTTGGCATCATAGCCCTTCAGGTGCATAAACCCGAAGTTCTTCCTCAGAACAGCCGAAGGTCTGTTCAATCCGATGAGCGCAGCCTCTATAGCGAGAGTTCCGCTTCCGCACATCGGATTGATAAATGGCCCGCTGTCATTCCATCCTGACGCCTTCACAATAGCTGCTGCAAGCGTCTCCTGAAGAGGCGCCTTATAAGGAATCTTCCGGTATCCCCTTTTAGACAGCGGTTCGCCGGTAGTATCAATATACATTCTGCAGGCATTTCCCTGCCAGTGCAGATGAAACACTGCCCTGTCGCGCTCAGGCCCGGAGTCAGGCCGTCTGCCGACCTTCTTCATGAAGCGGTCAACAATCGCATCCTTGCACCTCCGGCTCGCATAGCGGGTGTTGTCAATGGTTGGAGTATCAACTGTTGCTGTAATGCTGAAATATCCGCTTTTGGAGATTATCTCCTCCCAGGCAATGGCATGTACAGCCCGGTATAACTCCTCAGGGTCTTCTGCCTTAAACTCTGAGACAAGAAAAAGCACCCTGAGCCCGGTTCTGAGGCGAAGATTAAGGCCCATACAATCCTGCATGCTGCCCTCTGTCTCTATGCCTGCCTGGTTCCTGAAGAAGACCGGAAGACTCAACTGCGACACTTCCTGCTCAAGATATGCGTCTGATCCGCGGCTGCAGGTGATGAATATCCTGTTTTGTTTCATGCAGATGTCAGCGGAGCCGCCTTGAAGGCCGTTTCTTTACCCTCATCCCCGGCCTGATATCGGCATAGATCCTGTAATGATCATTTATGAGGAATCTCACCTCCTCAGGCTTGTCAACAAGTGAAAAAAGGGCAAAGTCATCTCTTTCTATGGTTCCCTGCTCGATAAGCGTTGTCTTCATCCAGTCTATAAGCCCTGACCAGTATTCAGACCCATAGAGTATTATAGGGAAGGACTTGATGCGCTTTGTCTGCACAAGCGTAAGGGCCTCGAACAGTTCATCCAGTGTGCCGAAACCGCCGGGAAATATAACATAGGCAATCGCGTATTTCACAAGCATCAGTTTCCTGACAAAGAAATACCTGAAGGAAAGACCGATATCCTGATATCTGTTCGGCACCTGTTCAGTCGGTATCTCTATATTGAGGCCGACAGAAGGGGCCTTCCCCTTCTTTGCTCCCTTGTTGGCCCCCTCCATAACACCGGGGCCTCCGCCTGTGATGATAGCAAAACCGTCATCCGCAAGCTTTCTTGCAACGGTCACCGCATCATCGTAATATTTGTTGCCCTGCTTCAGCCGCGCACTGCCGAAGATGGTTACAGCCGGTCCGAGTTCATGCAGGGTCTCAAAACCCTCCACAAGCTCCGACTGGATTCTGAATACACGCCACGTTTCAGATGTCTTAAGGTCTTCCATATCTCTCCTCCCCCTTTTATGCAAGCTCCAGTTCTATCAGAAGCCGCCCAAAATCAAATCCCTGAGCCATAATCTCTTTTGCCTTCTGTATCTACTTCTGCTCCCTGATCCTGCCAATCACTGCCTCGATCTTCTGCACAGTAGCAAACGTAACGTCAGGCACTGAGATGATCGGCGTACAGCTCATCCTTGCCTTACCGATAATAACATCATTCGTATATAACCCGCCTGTCAGGATGATACATCTGGTGGAGGTTTCGGGCGCAGCAGGCTCTATGTCTGATTCGTGAGCGCCTTTGATAACAGCCGAGGATCTCTTCTGGCATGGGATTTACAAAATAGATACTGCCCTGATACCCAAACTCAATCAGGTTATTCAGGATCGCATAGCCCACCTTCCGGGGGGCCTGCGATGCGCCGGTCACAGCAACAGAGCATGGACAGAAAAGAGTATCAGGCACGCTCAAATAATACTAAACCACGACCTGTATAGCAAGACGATCTGTCCTCAGGGGAGTGACAGAAAGGGGTTGTTCCGGTTATTATTAGTACAGCCGAATAAAACAGTTGCACAGGGAGGATGCCATGAACAGGACAATCGTAATTGCGCTCATACTTGCCTTGGTTCCGCTTGCATCATGCACACAATATCATGCCCGTGGAGCCGGCACAGGCGCGGCCATAGGAGGTATTGCCGGAGCGCTCCTTGACCACAGAAATCCGTGGCGGGGTGGACTCATAGGGGCAGGTATAGGGGCAATTGCAGGGGCAACCATTGCTGATATTTCTGTCAGGGGCTCACAGGAAGTAGTTCGCACCGGAAGGCCGGTGGAGTACACAACCGAGGACGGCAGGGGCAGATATTATGCTGAACCGGACAGTGATTATTACTATGACGGCACAACACGGTGCCGTAAAATACGCGAAAAGGTCTGGGAAGACGGCAGACTGGTCAGAAACCATGTGAAAGAGGTTTGTGAGGGGACAAGACAGGAAAGAAGATACTGATGTCTTTATGGCAGCCTGCCTCATACACTAATGGGGCAGGCTGTATCTGTAACAGCCTTCATATTATCTGCTGAAAATCGTTCCTGAGTGATTATCCTCTTAGCACAACCCTTCTGATCTGATAGAATCAAGGCATGGAAGACAATATCCTGTCTGATGTTATCGCCCTTGAAAAGACAATACAGGCCCGTATTGCAGCCGAGACATCAGACGCAGAAAAGTGGGTTGCAGCAGCAAAGGAGCAGATACGGAAGGATCTTGCTCTCAGGCAGGAGGGTCTCAGGGGGGAAGCCAGGCAGTCTGTCCAAAAGGCAAAAGAAGAGGCAGAGGCCAAGGCCAGTGAGCTCATAAGGCGGGCTGAAGAAGAAGCCGGTCTGCTTCTTGGAGTCAGTGATGAAAGACTGAAAGAGATGATCCTGGAAAGACTCTCTCTGATCATCCCGGAAAAAGAAAGATGATTGTCAGAATGTCAAAGGTTTCGATTGTGGGGCCGAAAGCTCTTCTGCAGGAGACCCTTGGCATCGTAAGAAGTCTCGGCATTTTCCATATAGAGCCCTCTTCAGTCGGTTTTGTAGGGCAGGACCTCGCAAAAAACATCAGGAGCTACTACCCGGAAGAAAAAACCGCTGTCGAAAAACACTACCTTGAGCAGTTCCTGCTGAAGATCGATGAATTCGTCTCTCTGCTGCCGCAGCGCCGGGTCAGGACAAGCTATCTGGAGCCCCGCTCGGTTATTGATACCCTGGCAAATACCATTGACCGGCATATTCTGCAGGCCAGGGAAGCCTTGGGCAGGATCGAGGAACTGAAAAAGGAAAGGATCGGGCTTGAGCGGCAGATGGCTTTTCTGAGGGCTATGTCAGAAATCATGGGCAGCGCAGCAGAGACGCCAGACCTGGACTATATCGGACTCACCATACGCGAGCCGGAGATGGTGGAGCATCTGAGGGAGCTCGTATCCCGGGTTACAGACCGGAAGTTCGACCTCACAACCAGGGCAGATTCAGAGGGCAGGCTTTTCGGCCTTATAATGGTCGAAAAGCAGATGTCCGGCAGGCTGAAGAAGGCCCTGAGCAGGGAACAGCTGCCGGAACTTACATTCCCCGCAGAACTGGGCCGCATGCGTTTTTATGAAAGGCTCTCGTATTCAGAGAAGAAGACAGGGGAGGTCTCTGCTGAACTGAACAAGCTCCAAAATGTTCTGGAGCAGCTGGCAGACAGGTGGCTGCCTGTCTATCTCTGCGTAAGGGCGTGGCTGCATGAAAGGCTGTCGCTTCTTTCAGCCACTGCTGCTGCCTTTGAGACCAGGATGTGTTTCTTCATAAATGGCTGGCTTGCCTCAGCAGACCTTGCAGGGCTGAGGCAGAAGACAGATCAGGCATTCGGCAGCAAAGTGGTAATAGAAGAGAAGGATCTGAAGGACGAGGATCTCGATCGCGTACCGATCGTCCTGAGAAATTCACCTTATTTCAGACCGTTTGAGATCTTCACCGGAATCCTGCCCCTGCCTGCGTACACCTCCTATGACCCTACCCCGTTTATCGGCATCTTTTTCCCGCTTTTTTTCGGAATAATTCTGGGCGATGCCGGATACGGCATTGTCCTTGCCACAGTATCTGTTGTAATGATAAAAAGATACGGTACAGGCATGCTTCTGCATGACGCTGCAAGAATACTCTTCATATGTTCGCTGTACACAATATTCTTCGGCCTGCTCTACGGCGAGTTTTTCGGGGATCTGCCTCACAGGCTCTTCGGTCTTGAGCCGCTCTGCATAGAGCGGAGGACTGCGATCATCCCGATGATGGGCTTTGCAGTCGCAGTCGGCGCTGGACATACATTTTTGGGGCTGGCGCTCGGAGCAATCAGCGCGCTCAGAAAAGGGGGCAGAAAAGAGGCCCTGTACAAACTTCTGCTCATCATCGTGATCTGCGGCATTGCAGCAGTGGCTGCATCCATGGCAGGTCTTTTTCCGTCTGTCCTGGTGCAGCCGGTTATTCTGCTTATCCTCTTTCTCTGTCCCCTGCTCTTTTTTGCCGGCGGCCTGTTGGCGCCGCTGGAGCTTCTCAAGAGCATCGGCAATATAATATCGTATCTGAGGATAATGGCTATCGGGCTGACATCAGTTCTGCTTGCATTTCTGGCCAACCGTCTGGGCGGTCTGACAGGCGACATCGTAACAGGCGTCGTTGTTGCAGGGATGCTTCATATCCTCAATATCATCCTTGGCGTGTTTTCCCCTGCCATACATTCTTTGAGGCTCCATTATGTGGAGTTCTTCAGCAAGTTTATCGAACCCGGCGGAAGAAGATTCGAACCTTTGACGGACAATCAGAAAAAGGAGGATTTATGGAAAAAGCATTAATGGCATTTGCAGCAGCCCTTGCAATAGGTCTTACCTCTATTGCCACAGCATGGGCCCAGTCGAGAATCGGCGCGGCAGGAGCAGGAACCCTGTCGGAAAAACCTGAGCTGAGCGGCACCGTCATTATCATGATCGCAATCCCTGAGACCATGGCAATCCTCGGGTTTGTTGTTGCAACCATGATACTCTTTACAACAGGTTAATGTGGGCAGTCCTGAACTTCTGAAGGCCCTCTCTGAGGAGGCGGATGAGAAGATCCGCACAATATGGCTGGAAGCTGAGGAGGAGGCTGCCGGACTGAGAGCTGAAGCCCTTGCCGGATTTGAAGCGCTCAAGGTGGACAGCCCTGAAGTTAAAAAGGCAACAGAGGAGGCTGCCCGGACAGTCCGGGAGGCAGCCATAAAAGCCGGGGCGATCAGGCTCGCAGCTGAGGCAGAACTTGGCCAGAGGCTTTATCTGCTGGCTGCCTCCCTGCTGCCTGTCTTAAGACAGGATATGGACGCTGATATCTTCAGCAGGCTGGCACAGGAACTTCCCCGACTGGCATGGGGAAGTGTTCGGGTAAGCCCGGATGAGCTGGAGCGGGCAAAACTTATGTTTGAGGGTCTTGAGGTGATTGCAGATGAGCATATCTCAGGGGGCCTTGAGGCCGAGACGCCTGACAGGGCAATCAGGGTTTTAAACACCTTTGAAAAGAGGCTCGAAAGGCTCTGGACTGAGCTGCTGCCGGCCCTGATGACTGACGTGCAGAAAGAGGTGATGGGAGATGGAACTTCTCAGGAGGCTTAAAGACAGCGAATATCCTGATGATTATCTGCTTTCGCGGATACAGGGAAGGCGTGCAGGTCTTATTTCGGATTGGACCCCATTACTATCCGCAGAGACGCCCTTTGCATATCTGTCCTCCTCATCGTACAGAGGGGTTTTTAAAGAACTGTCAGAGCAGGGCATACAGAGGGAACTTGCAAGGGAATACCTCTGGGTCTATGCCGGAATGAACAGGAAAATCAGAGACATATTCTCTGCATTTTTCTTCTATGCTGAACTGAGGGCCATCTATATATGCCTGAGGCATATCAGAGGCGGGATGAGTTCCGGCATAGGGGCTATTCTGTCATTGAGCCTCCTTTCCGACAGATTCAAAGATATCCTGCTGACTGCACGTGATGCCAGCTCCGCAGTAGTCCGTATGGAGGGCGCCTTATCGAGGGTATCGGCCGGCTATGCCGGAATAGCAGATATATATTCGGAAAAAGGACCCGAGATATTTGAGCGGGACCTGACCATCCGGTATCTTGCAGCAATGCCCGGCAGCAGGCTTCATCCCCTGCTGAAGGACTTTTTTTTGCGCATTGTTGATGCCCGCAATATCATAGCCATCGTAAAGGTTATAAACCTTAAGCCGCGCCAGAGCCCGTCCTTCGTGCCCGGCGGCAGTCTGAGTGAATCAGTCATCAGAGAGGCAATAGAAAAAAAAGACCTGGGCAATGTGCTGAGGCTCGCCGGCATCAGGGGAGCAGGCCAGGCTGGGCAGGATATCGAAAAGAGGCTGTATGAAGATATTACTGCGCACCTAAGGAGAAGGGGCAGGGTCCCTCTCGATCTGGGGCTTCTGCTGGACTACCTCTGGAGATTATCTGTCGAGGCAATGAACCTGAGCCTTTTATCATACGGCAGGCAGCTCCAGCGGGATCTGATCTCAAGGGAACTGGTGTTATGAAGACAGTTGCATTCATCACGCCTCCTGATGCCCGGTTCGGCTTCAGCCTCGCAGGGGTCGCCCAGCATGCAGTCAGAGAGGAAGAGGCCGAAACGACCCTGACAAGGCTGATGGCGGAAACCGAGATAGCGCTGATCATTCTGGAGGAGACAATGGCCAGGAAGATAGATGAAGAGAGACTCAGGGAAATGGAGGCCAGGTGGCGCGGCATGCTGCTGGTGCTTCCCTCTCCGGCAAGGCCTGCCCATGAAACTGAAGATTATGCTGCGCGCCTGATCAGGCGTATCATAGGCTGCCATGTGAGGCTGAATCCGTGACAGGAAGGATACTCGCCATATCCGGCCCTACAGTCAGGACTGACCTTCGCGGTCTTTCCCTGTATGAACGCGTATCTGTAGGAGATGCCATGCTGACAGGCGAGGTGGTCAAACTTGCAGATGACCATGCTGTCATACAGGTATATGAAAACACCTCAGGACTGGCTGTAGGCGAACCTGTCAAAGCCACAGGAAGTCAGCTCAGTGTCAGGCTCGACCCTTCTCTTTTAGGGGAACTGTTCGACGGCCTTCAGAGGCCGCTTCCGGGGCTGATGCAGAAGATGGGACCGTTTATCACCGGCGCAGGTGAATTATATGGGGAGGATTACCCAAAGTGGCCTGTCAGGCTTCCGAGGCCGTTTCAGAAGAAATTTCCTCCCCATACGCCGCTGATTACAGGCCAGAGGATTATTGATTTCCTCTTCCCTATTGCAAAGGGCGGCACCGCCATATTTCCGGGAGGCTTCGGCACCGGCAAGACCATACTTGAGCAGTCAATTGCAAAATACGCTGATGTGGATGTTGTGATCTATGTCGGCTGCGGTGAGCGGGGCAATGAAATGGCCGAGATGATCGATGAGTTCAGGCAGCTTATCGATCCGTGGAAGGAAAAGCCGCTGATGGAGCGGACAATACTTGTGGTAAACACCTCCAATATGCCTGTTGCTGCACGGGAGGCGTCCATCTATACTGCAGTCACCATGGCAGAGTATTACCGGGATATCGGATATCATGTGCTGCTGCTTGCAGACAGTCTTTCACGCTGGGCCGAGGCGCTGAGGGAAATATCTTCTTCCCTTCAGGAGATGCCCGGGGAGGAGGGATATCCGACATATCTTGGCTCCAGGCTTTCCGGTTTTTTCGAAAGGGCAGGCGTTGTGGAGACCTCATCCGGAAAGACCGGCTCTGTAACAATGATTCTTTCTGTATCTCCTCCAGGGGGTGACTTTACCGAGCCGGTTACCCAGGCATGCCTAAGGACATCCGGCGCCTTTCTGATGCTCGACACCGCTTTGGCCCATAAGAGGCATTTCCCTGCAATCAACTGGTTCCAGAGCTATTCTCTATATAGTGCAGAACTCGCCGGCCATTTCAGGGAGCATGTCTCTCCTGAATGGGAACTGCTCAGGCAGAGCTGCAGGCAGCTGCTGCAGAAGGAGGAGACACTGAAGGAGGTATCAGAGATCGTAGGTATAGAGGGGCTTCAGGACAGCGACAGGCTTATCATGCATACTGCGGAGAAGATAAGGACAGAATTTCTTCAGCAGAACGCCTATAGCGAGGATGCCTTTTCTGCACCTGAGGCAACCCTGGCGCTGATCAGCGGGATAATGAAGACATATGACAGGGAGCTCGAAAAACTGAAAAAAGAAGGGTCCTCTGAAGAGGCGCAGAAAGAGGCAGGGCAATCATGAGGCTCTCAGAACATCAGTACCGGAGCATCTCTGCCATAAAAGGGCCCCTGCTTTTTTTGGAGCGCATCATAAGCGGACGGATAGGCGAGGTGGTGAATATCAAAGCGCCTGACGGCAGGGTTATGGACGGCGAGGTTCTGGAGATAGACGGGCAGACCGCGCTTATCGAGGTCTTCGGTGAAACCCGCGGACTGGATATAGGACAGACCTCGGTCGTATTTACCGATTCTGTCAGAAAGGCGCCTCTGTCCCGGGACATTATCGGCAGGATATTCAACGGTTCTTTTTCCCCCACAGACGGCCTGCCGATGTTTACTGCCCAAAAGTGGAGCCCAATAACAGGCTCACCTATGAACCCGGCTGCCAGGGCGCGGCCAGAGGAGTTTATCGAGACAGGCTTCTCTGTGATCGACAGCCTGAATACCCTGGTCAAGGGCCAGAAGCTCCCGGTATTTTCCTGCGCCGGACTCCCCTCAAAGGAGCTTGTGGCAGGCATATTAAAAAATGCCCGTCTTTCCGGTCAAGGCAGGGAATTCGTCATTGTCTTTGCTGCCTTGGGTCTGACCTTTCATGAGCATTCCTATTATATGTCCCTGCTTAAGGAGATGCAGGAGGGCTTCGTGGCCTTTATAAACAGCGCTGATGAGCCTGTAATGGAGCGTCTTCTGACGCCCAGGTTCGCACTGACAGCCGCCGAACACCTTGCCTTTGATCTTGGCATGGACGTTCTTGTGATTATTACAGATATGGCCAACTACTGCGATGCCCTGCGGGAGATATCCTCTTCACGTGAAGAACTGCCGGGCAGGAGGGGTTATCCTGGTTATATGTATTCTGATCTTGCCTCTCTATACGAAAGGGCAGGAAGGCTGCGTCAGCGCAAAGGCTCAGTCACAATGCTGCCTGTTGTGACCATGCCTGAGGACGATATCACACATCCGGTGCCTGATCTTACAGGATATATTACTGACGGCCAGATAGTGCTGAGCAGGGAACTTCACCGGCTCAATATCTTCCCTCCGGTGGATGTGCTTCCGAGCCTTTCGAGGCTCATGCAGAACGGGATAGGAAAAGACCGCACAAGGCAGGACCACAGAGGGATCGCCGACTGCCTGTACAACTATTACGCCAGGGGTCGTGATATGAGAAGGCTTGAGGCAATAGTCGGCAGGGACGGCATGACCGAAAGGGACAGGAAGATGCTCGATTTTGCAGCAGCCTTTGAAAGGCAATACATCGATCAGAAAGAGGGCAGGAAGACCATACATGAGACACTGGATGCAGGCGTAAGTCTTATAAAACGCTTTACCCTGCCTCTGCCATGATACATCCCACAAGGACGAACCTTCTTCTTCTAAAGGAAAAGAGAGGTTCTGTTTCAAACAGTCTCAGGATACTCAAATCGCGAAAGCAGGTCCTGACAAGGGAGTTTCTCGCCACTACCATGCCGTTTCTGAGGTCCAGGGACGATCTCAGGCAGCAGTACAGCAATGCCCTTGACAGGCTCGCACTCAGCATGGGGCATGAGGGAGGCGACTTAATAGAGTCTCTGACCCTTGCCATGCAGAGGGACTTCAGGATACGTTTTATAGAGAAATCCATATGGGGCCACAAATACAGGGAAGTCGATGCATACGACAGACCTGTGCGTGAACCGGATGAAAGAGGGTATGACTATTTGGCAACAACCCCTCATCTTGATATATGCATACTTGAGTTCGAAAAGATACTAGAGGCGGTAATAGGTCTGGCAGCATATGAAGCAAAGCTGAAAAGACTGGGTGATGAGATCCTCAAAACAACCAGACGGCTGCGTGTAATTGAGGACCGTATACTGCCGCGGCTGCATCTTCAGATCAGGGCTGTCACGCAGCATATCAGCGAGCGCGAAAGAGAGGCCTATTGCAGGCTGAAGCGGTACAGGCAGCAGAAAAACCGTACAATCAGGAAAAGACAGCAGTAGTTTATTACGCATTTCTGTTGAGAATAATAGGTCTGATCGTTAAAATAACAGGGCGTATTCATTATCTCAGGAGGGTTATGATGGTAGTTGGCAGGCCGTTTCTTACCGTAGAACAGATACAGAACAGGAACAGGGAACTTGCAGACAGGATCTCTGCTGATTATCAGGGCAGGGATCTCCTTGCTTTGGGCATCCTCAAAGGCGCCTTCATCTTCTTCAGCGATCTGGTGAGGCTTATCCAGGTGCCACTTACCATAGATTTTATCATTGCCTCAAGCTACCTAAAGTCAGAGACCTCAGGAGAGATAAAGCTGCATTATGATGCCAGAGAGGAAATCGCTGACAAGGATGTTCTGCTTATCGAGGATATCATAGACACAGGCATATCAATGAATTACATCAGGGAGCGGATACTAAACAGAGAGCCCAGGAGCCTCAAGATCTGCACATTCCTCGACAAGAAAGGCCGCAGAGAAGTGGATCTGCCCCTGGATTATGTCGGCTTCGAGGCGCCTAACGAGTTCGTTGTCGGCTACGGGCTTGACTATGACAACAGATACCGGAATCTCCCCTATGTATCCATATTCAGAAAAACCACCTGATAAATAGGGAGGACGATCATGTTTGAACTGTCGGTCGAGGTTTCCTTTTCTGCGGCACATCAGCTTCGGGGATACAAGGGAAAGTGCGAAAATATGCACGGCCATAACTGGAAGGTTCAGGTCAGTGTCATGGCCGAAACACTCAATGATATTGATCTTGCCATAGACTTTCACGACCTCAGGAGAATGGCCAATGAGGTGATAGCTCCCCTTGACCATGCGTTTCTGAACGATATCTTCCCCTTTACCGAGAAGAACCCTTCGTCAGAGAATATTGCGAAATGGATATTCGATTCATTAAAAAAGAAGATCGCAGATGAAAATGTGAGGGTCTCCGCAGTTTCGGTCTGGGAGTCAGACACAGCCTCAGCGACCTATTATGAAGCCTGACCGGGGCTTTCGCCGGAATATTCATGGCTGGGGCCTCAAAAGCAGCAATGATCAGACGGTGATATTCTGCAGAACCTGCAGGAACATCCCCGAAGGGATAAAATACGCGGATTTCGCATCTCCTTCATCCTTTTGCTGAGCAGGTCTCAATGTACGGATACGCATCCAAAAGCCTGAAGATTGACCTATCTGCACAGAAAGCTGAGATCATTGACACCCCTCTTTCTCTTGCGGAAGATTTTATTGGAGGCAGGGGCATGGGTGTGGCCTTGATCGGCAGGAAAATCCTGCATGCCTTTGATTCTCCGGAGATGCCGCTCATCTTTGCATCAGGCCCGCTTGTTGCAACAGATGCCCCTACATCAGGCAGATCCTCGGTGATATCGCGCTCCCCGCTGACCGGCACCATATGTGACTGCTCTGTAGGAGGAAGATTCGGCACAGAACTGAAGCGCGCAGGATTTGATTTCATAGAGATAACCGGCAGGGCCGATCAATGGTCAACAGTCTCTATAGAAGACCAAAACGTCGTGATTTCCGATGCCGCCCGCCTTGCAGGAAAAAACGTAGAGGCAACGAGAGCTCTGCTTGCCGCTAAGGGCTCTGATGCCATGATCGGCCTTGCAGGAGAAAATCAGGTTGCGTATTCCTCCATTGTATTTGACGGCCATTATCTTGCAGGCAGGGGAGGCTTGGGCGCAGTCATGGGGGCAAAAAGGCTGAAGGCCATAACCGTAAAAGGAAGCGGCTCTTTTGATATCTTTGACCCTGCTGCACTCAATGACAGCCGCCAGGAGATCATGCGTCTGCTCAGGGCATCACAGGCAGTCTTTGGCGAACTCGGCATCTCAGAGTACGGCACTGCAGCGCTGGTTGACCTTATCCATAGCCGCAGGATGGAGCCTACCAGCAACTTCAGGCAGACTTTCTATGATGCATCTTCTGCGTACTCCGGTTATAACCTCAGGAGTCTTTATAAGGCAAGAAAGACCGGTTGCATGGGCTGCCCAATCCTCTGCAAGAAGATAGGCGCAAAAGGCGAAATAATGCCCGAATACGAGACGGTCTCACACTTCGGCGCGCTCAATGCCAATCATGACACTGCCGCGATCATCGAGGCAAACAGGCTATGCAATGATTACGGCCTTGACACGATCAGCACTGCAGCAACCATCTCATGCTATGCAGAGATACAGGGAAGAACGATAAGATCGGACGAACTCACAGGGCTGATCAGTGAGATAGGCAGCATGAGCACTGACAGAGGGAGGGCGCTGTCGCGAGGCTCCCGCCATTATGCAGAATCAGCAGGAATGCCCCAGACAAGCATCTCTGTCAAGGGGCTTGAACTGCCTGCGTACGACCCGCGCGGCGCATATGGCATGGCGCTGGCATACGCCACATCAAACCGGGGCGGCTGCCACCTTAGGGCGTATCCGATCAGCCATGAAATATTGAGGAAGCCTGTTGCAACAGACAGGTTCTCCTTTGAGGGCAAGGCCCGGATCATCAAGATCGCCGAGGATATGAATGCAGTCATTGACTCACTTACTGCCTGCAAATTCGTCTTCTTTGCAGCCTCCCTTGAGGAATATGCAAAGGCTGTCTCTGCAGTAACCGGCCAGGGCCATGATACTCAGTCCCTGCTCAGAACAGGCGAGCGCATATATGTCCTCGAACGCTACCTGAACTCTTTAAACAGCTTCTCAGGCCCTGACGACGACCTTCCTGAGAGGTTCTTTTCTGATGAGGGGACATCCTCTTCAAATATCAGGATAAAGGCCCTCGACAGAAGAGAGTTCCTTCAGGCGCGCAGCAATTACTACAGGATCAGGGGATACGATGAAGAGGGTGCGCCGACAGTTGCATTGCTGAAAAGATTAGGCCTTGGAGAATATCTCTGAAGAAGAACTTCGAAATCCTGATCTGACTATCTCCATGATGAATCTGATCAATAAATACGCCGGAAAGCTCCGGAGTCATGGTCTGGCTGAAGCAGATGATATTGCCCTGCTGAGCCTCGATGCAGAGCTTGCATCAAACAGGCCTTTGGATTCCATAGACCCTCAACTGATAAGGGTATTTGATCTGATGAATATCAGCAGCCTGCTCTATGCTGAACCTGCTGAACCCTACAGGAGCATCCTTGCATATTATTCCGGCAGTCATGGGTCGTGCCTGCTGCCCACAGACTGCGAGACAAGGACCTTTCTCCATGATATTCCGATCATCAATGAACTTACTGCCGAGGCAATAAGCGGCGCACTTTCAGGGAGGAAGGCAGCGATTGTAAAAAACCGGGGTATCGTCTCATCTGGAACTGTCAGTCCTGAACAGGCCTTTGTCTCATTCAGTTCTGTCTGCTTCTCGATGTTTGTCAAGTTCTTCACAGATGTGATGTTCCATCTGGAAGACCGCAATGCCGGCAGGGTTCCTGAAGATGCTGCCATGCTCCTTGCCTACCGGAAGCTGGCTGCCATAACGCTTTCTGGCTCAGCAGCCGGCGCTGCAATTCCTTCATCACCCCCGCAGGACGAAACCGGGGTATATCAGCAGCTCATCCTGACAGGCAGAGAGCTTGTACGACGCAGACTCGTTGATTCCTATTTCGGCAATATCTCCTATGTCTTAAACAATACCATCCATATCAGCCAGACAGGCAGTTCCCTGGATGAACTCGAAGCCTGCATAGACGCAGTGCCCCTTGACGGGTCTTCCTCCTCCGGAATAACAGCCTCGTCAGAGCTTTCAGCCCATATCAGCGTGCACAAAAAAACAGGAAAGCGGGCGATTGTCCACGGCCACCCGAAATTCACTGTCATCATGTCCATGTCCTGCAGAAAAGAGGGCTGCAATATCGCAACCTGCTACCGCTCCTGCAGGCAGCATAGATCTGTCTCCGGCATACCGATCGTATCAGGGGAGATAGGCACAGGCCCAACAGGCCTTGTCAGGACTGTGCCTGATGCAATGGCAGGCAGCCCTTCTGTCATTGTATTTGGGCATGGCATCTTTTCGGCAAGCGACAATACCTTCAGTCCTGCCCTTGAACTGATGCAGACTGCTGAAGATACCTGTACGAAGGAATATTTCAAGAAAATTCAGGGGCTTATATAAAGGGTTGCTTTCCAAAATCCGTACGTATCTGTTAAAATGTGCGACAGTATTTAATTGCGCTCTAACAGAGAATTTCCGGTGGAGGATAAATCATGGACTATTTATTGACTGAAGAACAGTTAATGATACGGGATCTTGCCCGACAGATAGCCGAGGAAAAGATCGTGCCTGTGCGGGCTCATCTGGATGAGACAGGTGAGTTCCCGTGGGATATAATGAAGGTGCTCGCTCAGTCAGACCTCTTTGGACTTTTCATCCCTGAGGAGTATGGAGGTCTCGGCAAGGGGTGCCTTGAACTCTGCCTCTGCGTAGAGGAGTTGTCCCGGGCCTGCGTGGGCGTCTCCACATCCTATGCTGCCAATGCCCTCGGCACATATCCGCTTTTGCTCTTCGGCACTGATGCCCAGAAGAGGAAATATCTGCCTGATATCGCAGCAGGCAGGAAACTTGTTGCCTTTGGCCTTACAGAGGCAAATGCAGGCAGTGACGCAAGCGGCATCCAGACGACAGCAAGACTCGAGGGCAATGAATACATACTCAACGGCACAAAACAATGGATCACAAACGGCAGCGCAGCCGATATCTATACGATCATAGCGATCACAGACAGGTCAAAGGGGCCGCGCGGCGCATCAGCCTTTGTTGTGGAGAAGGGCGCCCCGGGCTTCACCTTCGGCAAGAAGGAAGACAAGATGGGCATCAGGGCCTCGATAACAACAGAACTGGTTTTTGACAACTGCAGGATCCCGAAAGAAAATATCATCGGCAAAGAAGGCATAGGCTTTATCGTTGCCATGAAGACCCTCGACAGCTCCCGCACAGGGGTCGGCTCGCAGGGGCTTGGCGTTGCACAGGGCGCATATGAAGAGGCGGTAAAATATGCGCGCAAGAGGGTCCAGTTCGGCCACCCGGTAATCAGCTTTCAGGCAGTTCAGCATATGCTTGCAAATATGGCCATGGATATCGAGGCAGCCAGATCACTCGTATATTCAGTTGCAAGGCTCATAGACAGCGGCTCAAAGGATGTGTCCAAGGAATCTGCCATGGCAAAATGCTTTGCAACAGATGTAGGCATGCGGGTCACGACAGACGCAGTGCAGGTGATGGGCGGGGCAGGGTATATGAAGGAATACCCGGTCGAAAAGATGATGAGGGATGCAAAGATCCTCCAGATCTATGAAGGCACAAACCAGATACAGCGCAATGTCATCGGACAGGAGATCATAAAAGAATTCGCACGAAACTACAAATAGCGCATTGCTTCGTCTGAGCCCTGCCCTGCTTTACAGGAGGCAGGGCTTTTTGTTTGTGTCTCCTCAGGCCGGCCGCAAGAGCCTGGTTTCATGACATATAAATTGATGGAATATCCCCGGTAATTCTTATACAGGAGGTTCGATGATACGTCTGTTGAAATGCCTGGCGCTTATCGCCCTGATGGCAGCAGTTGTCTTCTTCTTTCATGAGATTGCCCTGACAAAGGCGGCAGAGATGCTCGTGAAGAAGGATGAGATGAAACCGGCGGATGTGATCGTCATACTGGCAGGGGAGCAGGAAGAACGGTTACTGCATGGAATAAGGCTCTTCAGGGAGGACTGGTCCGGAAAGGACAGGATCATCATGGCAGGAGGCCCCCTGGTATGGAAATATACCTGGGCAGCGCTTATGAAAGAACAGGCCGTATCTCTGGGCATCCCAGGCAACAAGATATTGCTTGCCGATAAATCACGGACAACAGAAGAAGATGCCCTGTATACAAGAGAGATTCTCCGGGAAAACGGATATAAGTCCCTTATCCTGGTCACTTCGCCTTACCACAGCAAGAGGGCAGCGCTCATATTCAGAAGGGTATTGGGCAGCGAATACAAAATCATCAGCGCCCCTGCAGAGGAAAGCTGGTTTGAGATTGACGAATGGTGGAAAAGGAGACGCGACAGGTCAATAGTGCTGAGCGAGTTCTCCAAATATCTCTGGCTCTGGCTCTTCGGGGTTCAGGAAAAGGCCTGACAGCCTGTGGCGCTCGTCAAGGCAGATGATCTGATCAAGCGCTATGGGACGCTCTGTGCCCTTGACAGAGTAAGTTTCGAGATCTCGCAGGGAGAATGCTTTGGTTTTTTGGGGCCAAACGGCGCAGGCAAGACCACTGCCATGAGCATCATCTACTGCTTTATGCCTCCCTCATCAGGAAGCCTGACTGTCTTCGGTCTCGATGTGACTTCAGAGCCGAGTGTCATAAAATCCCGCATCGGCGTCATGCCGCAGGACGACAACCTTGATCCTGACCTGTCGGTCTTCCAAAACCTTATAGTTTATGCAAGATATTTCGATATACCAAAGAAAATCTCTGCACCACGCGCATGGGCGCTTCTCGATTTCGTTGAACTGAGGCAGAAGGCTGACGTTAATATCAAAGACCTCTCCGGCGGTATGAAGCGGAGACTCCTGCTGGCAAGGGCGCTGCTGAACAACCCTGAACTCCTGATAATGGATGAGCCGACCGTCGGCCTTGATCCGCACAGCAGACATGCGGTCTGGGAAAACCTTGCGCATCTGAGGGCAGAGGGCAAGACAACCATACTCACAACGCACTATATGGAGGAGGCCCAGAGGGTCTGCGACAGGGTCGCGATCATGGACAGCGGCCGGATCATAGAGACAGGCAGGCCTGCAGACCTTATGGAAAAATACGGCGGCAATCTCGAAGATGTCTACCTGAGCCTTACCGGCAGAAACCTGAAAGAGGCGATCGGGTGAATCTAAGGCGCGCCTTCAGGGTATGGCAGAGGAACTTCACGGTCTTCACCAAACTCTACAGATCGAGCCTTGCGCTGAACTTTGCAGAGCCGGTTCTGTATCTTTGGGCCATGGGTCTCGGGCTGGGGGCGTATGTCAGGGAGATCAACGGCATGCCTTACATCAGCTTCATCGCCCCGGGCATCATCGCCTCATCTGCCATGTTCGCTGCTGTGTATGAATGCACTTACGGCACGTATGTGCGAATGACGTACCAGAAGACCTTTGACGCCATCCTTGCGACGCCGGTAAATATCCATGACCTTGTTGCAGGGGAACTTATGTGGGGGGCGACAAAGAGTATGCTGTACGGCACAATCATCATGATCGTCATCTCGGCGCTGGGGCTGGTGGATTCTGCCTTGATCATAGCAGCGATTCCGGTTATCTTCATCTGCGGCCTGATCTTTGCCGAGATCTCGATGATCTTTGCGGCGATAGTTCCCGGCATAGACTCTTTTAATTACTTTTATACGCTCTTCATGACGCCGATGTTTCTTTTTTCCGGCATCTTCTTTCCCCTGGACAACCTGCCGCCGCTTGTTGAAAAGATCTCCTTCTTCACCCCGCTTTATCATATGGTAAATGTCTGCAGAGCCTTTGCGCAGGGGCAGGCAGCTACGGCAGGCGGTGATCTGCTCTGGCTGGCTGCGGTCGCTCTTATGCTTGCGCCCTACCCCTTCAGGATGATGAAGAAGAGGATAGTAAAGTAATTTTGCCAAACCTGCTGTCCAGGGGGTATACTACGACAAAGCATTGCTTTGAGGGGATCTATACATGAAATACAGGAAGCAGCGGACCGAATAGATGTCAACTGACAGAGACCCTTTATCTTCTTCCCTTCAATGGGAAAATATCTTCAATGCAATAGGCCATCCTGCAGTCATCCTCGATTCAGGCCATAAAATAATTGCAGCCAACAGCGCCAGTGCAAAGCTTACAGGCAGAACCGGCGCTGATATCATAGGCAGGCATTGCTACGAGATATTCCATGGAGAGCATATCGCCAATCCTCCGGAAGGCTGTCCAATGGAAGATCTGCTTAAATCAGGCTGCCTCGAGACAACCGAGATGGAACTGGAAACCCTGGGCGGCATTTTCCTCGTCTCATGCACACCTGTCTTCGACGACCAGGGCAGACTGGAACAGATTATTCATATCGCAACCGATATCACAGAACGGAGAAGACAAGAGCAGGCATTAGATGCCTCGGAAAAGAAATTCAGAAGCATGCTCGAGACGGTCAAGCTTGCTGCGGTCATGCTTGATCAAAACGGCAATATTACCTTCTGCAATGACTATCTTCTCGAACTGACCGGCAGGACACGGGACGAAGCGCTCAATCATGACTGGTTTGACCTGTTTATTCCTGAAGACGCGAAAGACAGGGCCAGGGCGCATTTCAGCAGGGGCATTACGCAGTCATCTCTGCCTCTGCATTATGAGAACCAGATTGTTGCCCGGGATGGCACGCTGCATCTCATCGTATGGAACAGTTCCCTCCTCCATGACACTGAGGGCAGGATTATGGGCATCGCAAGCCTCGGCACGGATGTTACAGAGCACAGGAAAACTGAGGAGCAGCTCAGGCAGGCGCAGAAGATGGAGTCCATAGGCCAGCTCGCAGGCGGCGTGGCGCATGACTTCAATAATATCCTGTCTGCCATAGTGGGATATGCTTCCCTGTCAATGATGAAACTGCCTGAAGACAGTCCGCTCCGGCAATATCAGCAGCAGATACTGAAGGCTTCAGACAAGGCTGCCAACCTCACCCAGAGTCTCCTGGCCTTCAGCAGAAAACAGATTATCAATCCGATGCCTGTCAATCTGAATGACATCGTAAAGAGACTCGAAGCATTTCTGCTTCGGCTGATAAGGGAGGATATAGAGATCAAAACAATGTGTCAGGAAGAGGATATCACGATCCTTGCTGACAGCACTCAGATCGAACAGATAATAATAAATCTCGTCACAAATGCGCGGGACGCCATGCCAAAGGGCGGCCGCATAGTGATCCGGACTCTGACCATGCAGATGAGTAAGGAGTTCATAGAGACGCATGGCTATGGATCGCCCGGAATGTACGCGCTCATCTCTGTCTCGGACACCGGTGAGGGAATGGATGCAAAAACAAAGGCTAGTATATTCGACCCGTTTTTTACGACAAAAGAACAGGGAAAGGGCACAGGCCTCGGCCTTTCCATGGTATACGGCATCGTCAAACAGCATAATGGATATATCAATGTGTACAGTGAACCTGGAGTCGGCTCGACATTCAGGATATATCTGCCGATCTACAGAGGTGCAGCGAAAGAGGCTGCAATAAAGGCGGAGCCAATTTTGCCGCGCGGCGGTTCCGAGACAATACTGATCGCTGAGGACGACGAGACCCTGAGGCGGCTTATCTCTTCGATACTGACCAATTCCGGATACCGGGTGATCGAGGCGGCCAACGGCATGGAGGCTGTCCAAAAATACAGGGAGAACATGCATGCGGTAAACCTGGTCATCCTGGACGGCATTATGCCGCAGATGAACGGTAAAGATGCCTATGAGACGATAAGGCGCATAAGCCCGTCTGTCAGGTCTATTTTTATGAGCGGTTATGCAGAGGACATCTTCAGCAAGGACGGCCTGCTTGAGCCTGACACGAACTTTATGCTTAAACCAATCAAGCCGTCAGACCTGCTCATCAGGGTCAGGGAAGTATTGGACCAGTAACAGGGGGGCAGATCTGCCCCTAAGCACAGGTATCAGCTGCTGCAACATGATCGAATGATTCGTGAAACGCCATTTGAACGATAAATTTGTTCAATATCATGACCTTGTCGCCCAATAGACTCTTATCTGCCGAAGATGCCCCTTACCTGTCTATTTTATCCGGACATCAATAATATTGACATCAGAACTCTGTTCTGATATAAGGACATTAAGTATTACAATTATAGAATCTTAACGAGGCTGAATAGTTGGGGGGGTTCGGGGAAACAAACAGGGTCGGTTTCTGACTCTAACTAAAAAAGGAGGGTATGTGAATTATGAAAAAGGCATCAGTAGTTCTTCTGGCAGCAGTGTTAGTGGCAGCTTTTGCAGGTCTTGCAGCAGCAGCGCCGGCGTCTGTCAACTGGACAGGATTTTATCTCGGAGCCAATGCGGGGTATGGTTGGGGCAATGGAGATATTAAGATTAGCGGTGAATATGAAGATGAGTCATTTAGTGAGAAAATCAAAATAGCGCCTGATGGCATTATTGGCGGCTTCCAGGCCGGGTACAATTCCCGGACGGACAGTTTTATTATCGGCGTTGAGACAGATTTCCAGTTTTCAGACATGAACGGATCAAAGACAGTCAGCTTCGAGCCTGATCCTTACTCATACGTTGAAGGCAGGGTATCCCAGAGCACAGACTGGTTTGGAACCTTGAGGCTTCGCGCCGGTGTTCTTGCGAATCCGTCAACGCTCCTGTATGCAACAGGCGGCTTTGCATATGGGAGAGTAAAATACGGCGTATCAGGCTCATACTATTATGATGGATATTTCAGTCCAGTCAGCGCCACGGAGGGCAATGATAACGGTTATTCTATCTCTGTCTCCGATGGAAAGACCAAGACAGGCTGGACAGTTGGAGGCGGAATTGAACATGCCTTTGATAAGAACTGGAGCATAAAGGCAGAATATCTTTACTATAAATTAGGCTCCCGAGTCTTTTCAGATTCCGATTTATATTCTGATTCAGAGATCCAGAGTGCTGATTCAAGCGCCGATTATATTCAAGCCAAATGGGGCGCTTCTGCCGGCATAGCAAGAATTGGATTTAATTACAGATTTTAGGCCGTAGAAGATAACCCAGGTTTGATATACAGGGCATCTGTTGTTTTTTGGACATATGCCCTGTATATCTTTCTTTCAGGATGTCGAGGTTCAGATTTATCCTCCGAAAGCGCCAGGTTTATTCCCCACTTATTCAGCGATTGATATTGGACATCATAATGCAGGATGGCAAAAGAGGGTCACACCTTAGCCGGTGTGCCTGCTGGTGCTGTTATTGGCACGTACAACAGTTTCATCTGCCGGGTTGCACTTTGGATGCCTGATATTATTTAATATCCGATATGCCGGAACTCACCCCACTGATGAAGCAATATAACGCGGTCAAAGAGAGCTATGCTGACGCAATCGTGCTCTTCAGGCTGGGCGACTTTTATGAAATGTTCGGGGAAGACGCCGAGAAGGCCTCCCGCATACTCCAGATAACCCTCACCTCACGCGACAAAACAAAAGAAAACCCCCTTCCCATGTGCGGCATCCCCTACTTTGCGTCAGAGACCTATATCTCGAAGCTGATCAAGGCCGGCTGCAAAGTGGCTGTCTGTGAGCAGATGGAAGACCCCAAAGACGTAAAAGGCATTGTGGCGCGCGAAGTGGTAAGGGTGATTACGCCCGGCACGCATACTCCTGAGAATCCGAAGGAAAACACCTACATCATGGCTTTCTTCCCGGCAGGCAGAAAGCATGGCGTGGCTGCTGCTGATCTGTCAACAGGTCAATTCATCGTATTCGAAACAGCAGAGAATATCGAAGACGAGGTGAGCAGGTTCGAGCCTAAGGAGATCCTGCTGCCTTCAAGCCTGAGGGATAACATTCACTATCAGGAGACCCTTTCGGGCTGTTATCTGACCTTCCTGGATGACTGGTCATTCGACTATACGGATGCTTACCGCTCACTTACAGGCCACTTCCGCGTATCCTCCCTCGACGGGTTCGGCTGCGGCGGGTTCACTGCCGGCATATCCGCTGCAGGGGCGCTCTTCTATTACCTCAAGACCACGCTTAAGGAGAATCCTGACTTCAGGAAGATCACCACATACAGGCAGTCAGCAACCATGTTCATTGATGCTGCAACCCAGCGGAATCTTGAACTCACACATAACAGCAAAGACGGCTCGCGTGAGGGCACACTTCTGTGGGCCCTTGACGAGACGCTCACGCCTATGGGAGGACGATTTCTCAGGACTTCCATGATCAGTCCGCTCACAGACATATCCCTGATACAGGCACGGCAGTCTGCAGTCGAATATCTGACTGATGATTTCGAACTCCTCGAGACGATCAGGACATGCCTGAGGAGGGTGCAGGACCTCGAGAGGCTTGCCTCAAGGGTTGCCACGGGAAAGGCAAATGCCAGGGATCTGGTCGCAATACGCGCGTCGCTTGCAGAGCTGCCGAAGCTCAGAAAGGCGCTTCAGTCATCCAGGGATTCCTATCTCAAGGGCCTTGCGGATGATATGGCGGAGCTGCCCCTGATCCGGGAGCTTATCAAAAGGGGAATCGTCGAGCCGCCTCCTCTGAGTATCAGGGACGGGGGCATTATCAGGGACGGATATCATGCAGAGATTGATGATCTCAGATCAATATCCACGACAGGCAAGGACATCATTGCCGGGATGGAAGCCCGGGAGAAGAAACGCACCGGCATATCATCCCTGAAGATCGGCTACAACCGTGTATTCGGCTATTATATCGAGGTTACCAGGGCAAACCTCGATCTCGTGCCTGAGGATTACATCAGGAAACAGACGCTTGTTGGCGGGGAGCGGTTTATCACGCCGGAGCTGAAGGACTATGAGACAAAGGTCCTGGGCTCTGAGGACACTCTGAAGGGTCTTGAATGTCAGGTCTTCACTGAGATACTTCAGAAGGTCAGTGAGGCATCCGAGCAGCTCCGAAAAACAGCAGCTTCGCTTGCGCAGACAGATCTCCTGTCCTGTTTTGCTGTCGTGGCAAAGCGGTATAACTACTGCAAACCGGCTATCGTTGAGGAGCCGCTGATCGGGATCACCGAGGGCAGGCATCCTGTGCTTGAACGCGTATCATCTGCTGAGAGGTTCATCCCAAACAGTACGCTCATAAATACCAGCGACAATCTGCTGATCATCCTGACCGGCCCAAATATGGCCGGCAAGTCTACTTACATGAGACAGGTCGCCCTGATAACCCTGATGGCACAGATGGGGAGTTTTGTGCCTGCGGGCTCTGCGCGCATAGGCATTACAGACAGGATCTTTACAAGGATAGGCGCCTCTGATTCTCTTGTAAAAGGCCAGAGCACCTTTATGGTCGAGATGATCGAGGCTGCAAATATCATCCATAACGCCACAGGCAGGAGCCTCATCATCCTCGATGAAGTGGGCCGGGGCACAAGCACATTCGACGGCATCAGCATAGCATGGGCCATTGCAGAGCATATCCTGAACAGGATTCAGGCCCGCACGCTCTTTGCAACGCATTACAATGAACTGACAGAGCTGGCCATTATCCATGAAGGGGTGAAGAACTATAATATCTCGGTCAGGGAATGGGGGGATGAAATCATATTCCTCAGAAAGATAGAGGAGGGCCCTGCAGACAAGAGCTACGGCATACAGGTGGCCCGGCTTGCCGGAGTGCCCGACAGCATCATCACCCGCGCCAAAGAGGTTCTGCATAACCTCGAAAAGGAGGAACTGAACGAGGCAGGCGCTCCCAAATTCGCCCATCAGAAAGGGACAAAGAAGAGGCTCGACCAGCTCGATCTCTTCTCCTCATCAGGCAGTTCCGTCATCGAGGCGCTTCTTGCCCTTGATACTGCCGGCATGAGTCCTGAAGAGGCGCTTGCCAGTCTGATTGAGCTGAAAAAGAGCGTGCAGCTTTAGGCCTCCGGCCTGCCTCTTTTTCAGGTGCAAAGAACTGCTATGATAGTGCAAAATATCAACTGTATCTACTCGATAAGGAGGCAACAATGCATCCACAGGATATCAGGTATCATAAGGAGCACACATGGGTGAGGGTCGAGGGCAAAAGAGGAACGATCGGCATAACCGATTATGCCCAGGACGCGCTCGGAGATATTGTCTATATAGATCTTCCTGAGATAGACGCCTCGGTTGAGGCAGGCGCAGAGATGACAGAGATCGAATCAACAAAGTCAACGTCATCAGTAATATCGCCGGTCAGCGGCAGGATTATCGGGGTCAATGAAGAACTCGCAGAGACGCCTGAGGTGATCAATGAAGACCCCTATGGGGCAGGCTGGATAGCGGTGATAGAACTCGAAAACCCCGGTGAGACGGACGACCTCCTGGATGCTGAAGATTACGGCAAGCTTGTTGACGAGGAGTCTGCGTGAGGCTTTCGGTCCTCGGCGCAGGACCGGGTGGATATGTGGCTGCAATCAGGGCTGCCCAGCTCGGCGCCCAGGTCACGCTTATTGAATCTGATGAGGTGGGCGGCACATGCCTCAACTGGGGATGCATACCCACAAAAACGATCATTGCCTCAACCGACCTTCTTGCAAAGACCAGAGATCTCGATGATTTCGGCCTCGAACTGAGAGGGGAGGTGATCCCTGATCTGGGCCGAATTATGGACAGGAAGAACAGGGTCGTCTCGACGCTCGTCAAGGGGATCAGGGGTCTCCTGAAGACCCAGGCAATACGTATCGTTCAGGGGAAAGGCATGCTCACTTCGCGCAATACCATCCGCGTTGCCCTGAAAGACGGGCCAGAGCAGGACATTTCATCAGACAGCATCATCATAGCGACCGGCTCGCGGCCTGCCTCGATCCCCGCTCTGCCGTTTGACGGCAGGCATATCCTATCCTCATCTGACGCGCTCGAACTCCGGCAGATACCAAAGAGCATGCTGATTGTGGGCGCCGGTGTCATCGGCTGCGAATTTGCCTGCATCTTTCGTGAATTAGGCGTTGAGGTGACCATAGTAGAGATGCTCCCACGGGCTCTTGCAGCAGAAGACCATGAGATATCTGCGCTCTTTGAAAAGGAACTGAGGAAGAAGAAAATACGGCTGATCAGCAATGTCAAAGTAGAAAAGGCCGGCATCAGAGGAGACAGCGTCCATGCCCTGCTTTCTGACGGCCAGGAGGTGATCGCCGAGAAGATGCTTGTATCCACAGGCAGGGCCCTCAACACTGAGGGCATCGGCCTGGAGGAGGCAGGCATAGAAAAGGGGCCAAAAGGGGAGATCCACGTCAACAGCAGGATGCAGACGAATCTGGCCGGAGTCTTTGCGGTCGGCGACGTAACAGGCGGCATGCTGCTTGCCCATAAGGCATCTGCAGAGGGGCTTGTGGCAGCGGCCAATATCATGGGGCAGGATGCCGATATGGACTACAGCATTATTCCTGCAGCCATATTCACCTCGCCCGAGATCGCCTCGGTAGGAATGAATCAGCAGCAGGCAGAGGAAAGGAAGATCAGGACAAAGACAGGCCGCTTTCCATTCAGGGCTCTTGGCAAGTCTCATGCAACAGGAGAGATCTCCGGCATGGTCAAGATCATAGCTGAGGCAGAATCAGACAGGATCATCGGCGCGCATATCATGGGGCCGCATGCCTCTGATCTGGTTGCTGAGGCTGCGGTTGCCATAAAGGCAAGGCTCACTGCAAGGCAACTTGCAAACACTATCCATGCACACCCCACGCTTGCAGAGGCGGTCATGGAGGCTGCAGAGGATGTTCACGGAATGGCCCTGCATCTGCCTGGAACAAGGAAGAACAGGGAATAGTGACAACGGAAATAAACGGGCAGGACTGGGTCGCGCAGTCAAAGGCGGAAAACCGGCAGCTCTTTTCAGAGCTCGATCTTCTGCTGCGCGGTCTTGACCGCTTCTTCAACATACAGAACCTTCCTCTTTCGAACGAAGACCTTGCCTGCAGGAATTTCCATGAAGAACTGATTGCAGCCGGAGACGTGATCCGCCGGGTGCTCGGAATCCTTGAAGTCGTAATACCGGAAGACAGGAAAAACGCATACTGGTTCAGGAAGTTCACTGCGTCCAAATTCATGCCTGAGTCCATGATAGATGATTTCAGAAAGGCCCTGTACCTTCAGGACAGACCCGAAAAAGGCCTCTATCTGCTTTATGACTCCTTCATAAACATGAAGGGGCTCGTCACGGATCTCACCCGGTCAGACCATATCGGCTATATGGGGTTCCTCAACATCGGAAATCTGCTCTGCAAGGAGATCCGGGAAAACGCCTTTTTCAATCCCTTCAAAAGAAATATGCATCCTGAATTCGATCTGATCAGCAATGCGGCCATATCCAGGATCGCAAGATCAATTGAGGACAGGGAGATAAAAAAACATATCTCGGTCATTTATCTGTATCTCTTCAGATTTATGAGAATCATCGGCTTTGTTGAGCTCGCTGGGCAGCGCGCCGCATCCCTGAACACTTCACTCATCCTGCTTGTTCTTCTGAGGTCAGAGATAAATACCTTCCGCATGTATGCAGACAGGTCAATAAGAAAGTTAAAAGGCCGCGGGCTCAGAATGCTTCTGCAGACCATTTCGTACCAATTCTCGATGGAGACCAGGCGTGTTTACGAGCAGGAACTGAAAGACATCCTTCGCAAAAAGGCCTCTGCACAGTTCAGGGGCAAAATAGAAAACAGCCACGGGATTCTGAAAAACCTGACCGAGCAGTCCATCGTTCAGCTGACTCAGCACTTTGACCATGCAATAACCGGGGCCGAGGTTTTTACCAATTTCATAGACAGGATCGAACAGTCCATCAGGCTTAGGGAAGATATTCATGTGCTTCATGAATTTGTCGCCCTCTTCTGCTCAAATGCAGGCAGCCCTGATGAGCGTCTCAAAAGCTTTGAATCCCTCCGGAACTATATGGTATATTTTGAAAGCTTTACGTTCAGGCTTCTGAGACATGATGATTATGAGGAATTTTTGATCTTCTTTCATGATCTGAAGGCCATTAATAAAGAGATGGTCTCAGGACCGGCCTTCCCGAAGATCCTGGAGAAGATGAAACAGTTCAGCATATTTCTTGAAACAACATTGCGGCATATAGGCAACCGTTCCGAGCTGATGGACAAACAGCTCGATCCGGTGCGAATAGAAACGCTGATTAGTCAATACCGGTAAGGAGGATGTTAATGCCATGGGTGAGATAATAGATCTGATAGCGCGTGAAATCATTGATTCAAGGGGGAATCCGACCGTCGAGGTGGATGTCCACCTCGACAGCGGTGCAATAGGCAGGGCTGCGGTGCCCTCAGGCGCATCAACCGGACAGAGAGAGGCCCTTGAGCTGAGGGACGGCGGAAAGCGGTTTCACGGGAAAGGCGTAACAAAGGCGATCAGGAATATATTTGAAGAGATCGCTCCGAACATTCAGGGCTTCGAATCAACCGATCAGGATTTTATAGACAACTTCATGATTCAACTCGACGGCACAGACAACAAGCGCAAGCTCGGGGCAAATGCAATGCTTGGTGTTTCGCTTGCAGTCTGCAGGGCGTCAGCCATCGAATCCGGCATGCCGCTCTACAGATATATCGGGGGGTGCAATGCAAAGGTGCTGCCCCTGCCTATGATGAACATCATCAACGGCGGCGCGCATGCAGACAACAACCTCGACTTCCAGGAGTTCATGATCATGCCTGCAGGCCTGCCGGATTTTGGCTCGGCGCTCAGGGCAGGCGCCGAGATATTCCACACCCTCAAGAAGATCCTGAAGACCAAAGGCCTGAATACCGCAGTCGGTGATGAAGGGGGCTTTGCGCCGAACCTCAAAAGCAATGAAGAGGCTATAACCTATATCCTTACCGCCATAGAAGAGTCTGGGTACAAACCCGGCAGGGACATATATCTGGCCCTTGATGTGGCTGCATCGGAGTTTTCCGACAAGGGCAGATATCATTTTGAGGGCAGGAAGGTGACGTATAACGAGATGATCAGATACTATGAAAAGCTCATTTCGAAGTATCCTGTGCTTTCGATAGAAGACGGACTGTCTGAAAATGACTGGGCAGGCTGGAAGGCCCTGACAGAGACCTTGGGCAAAAAGGTCCAGCTCGTAGGCGATGACCTGTTCGTCACAAACACAGGTATTCTTGCAAAAGGCATAGAAAAGGCAATAGCAAACTCGATCCTGATCAAGCTGAACCAGATCGGCACGGTTACCGAAACGCTTGACGCCATCGAGATGGCAAAGAACGCAAACTATACAGCGGTCATATCCCATCGTTCCGGAGAGACAGAAGATACGACCATTGCCGACCTTGCGGTTGCATGCAATACCGGTTTTATCAAGACAGGTTCACTCGCCAGGAGTGAGCGTGTTGCCAAATACAATCGGCTGCTCCAGATAGAGGAAGAGCTGGCTGAGGCGGCTCATTACAGAGGCAGGAAAGGGTTTTATAATCTTCATTCATGAGTACGCTCGAAAAACAGGTAAACGCCGAAGTAAAGAAGAAGCAGATGATCTTCTTCACGGTCATCATACTGACTATTGTTTATCTGACGATAAGCCTTGTTTTTGGAGATATGGGGTTTATCAAGTATCTTGAACTCAACAGGACGCGCGCAAGCCTCCAGCAGCAGATCGCGCAGATCAGCTCCCAAAACGAACAGTTGAAGATACAGCTCAAGGCCCTCAAGGGCGACCCTTTTACGAGGGAGAAGATTGCGAGAGAAGAATACGGCCTCTCAAAACCTGACGAATATATCTTCCAGTATGACCGCTGAGCCGCTGCATATCGTCTTTATCTGGCATATGCACCAGCCGTATTACAAAGACCCTGAAACAGGTCTGTACAGGCTGCCCTGGGTGAGGCTTCACGGCACCAAGGACTATCTTGACATGCTCGAAATCCTCAATGATTTCCCGGCTGTCAGGCAGAACTTCAATCTCGTGCCGTCGCTGATTGAGCAGCTCGCAGACTATGCAGATCATGGGGCCAGGGACATTCACCTTGAGCTGACAGGAAAACCTGCATCAGACCTTGCAGAAAAGGAACGCTCTTTCATCCTCGAAAACTTCTTTCTTGCTCACTGGGATAATATGATCAGGCCCTTTCCGCGCTATTATGAGCTGCTTGTGAAACGCGGAACCCATGTTGTGAAGAGCGACCTTGCGCGGGCTGTAAAGTACTTCACTGATCAGGATTTTCTTGATCTTCAGGTCTTATTCAATCTCTGCTGGATAGACCCTCTCTTCAGGGAAAGAGACCCTTTCCTCAAGGCTCTTGCGGAAAAGGGACATGGGTACACTGAAGAAGAAAAGGCCATGCTTATAGATAAACAGATGGACATCCTCAGGAGGATCATACCGGCTTACAGACAGATGGCTGAATCAGGACAGGTAGAGCTGTCCTTCACACCCTTTTACCATCCTATCCTGCCGCTTCTGTGCGACACTGAGATCGCCCGCGTGGCAATGCCGAAGGTGCGGATGCCCAGGCAGCGCTTTGCATATCCTGAGGATGCAGAGACACAGATCAAGACAGGCATCAGCTATTTTGAATCCCTATTTGGCCGGCGGCCTTCTGGAATGTGGCCGTCCGAGGGCTCGGTAAGTGAAGAAGTGCTGCGGATTGCATCAAGGCATGGCGTGAATTGGGTTGCCTCTGATGAGGGCGTGCTTGCAGCCTCATTGGGCAGAGGGCTAAGGGACAATGCAGGCAGCCCGGTCGAGCCGCATATGCTCTACCGCCCCTATACCTATGAAAATGTCTCGATGATCTTCAGAGACCGGATGATCTCTGACCTGATCGGCTTTGTCTATTCCCAGTGGGACCCCAAAAAGGCTGCTGATGACCTCATACAACGGCTGCTCAATATACGAAACTCTCTTCCCTCCGGATCTCCTCATGTAGTGCCGATCATCCTTGACGGAGAGAATGCATGGGAACATTACAAGAATGACGGCAGGGATTTTTTCCTGCACCTGTATGAGCGGCTCTCAAGTGAGGAACGCCTCAAGACCATTACCGTATCGGATTACATCAATACACTGCACCGGGGCGACCGGCTTGAACGACTGCATCCAGGCTCATGGATAAATGCCAACTACGGCGTCTGGATTGGCCATGAAGAGGACAACCTTGCATGGGATTATCTGTCTGAGGCGCGCCAGGCCCTGCAGCAGCACCAGAAGGCAAACCCTCAGCTTTCGCTTGAGAAGGCCTGGAAATCTGTCTGGATTGCAGAGGGCAGCGACTGGAACTGGTGGTATGGCGACGAGCATTCAACAGAGACGGCGGATGATTTCGACGAACTCTTCAGGCTTAACCTGATGCAGGTGTACAGGGAAATGGGCAGGGCAGTTCCTGATCACCTCTCAGTCCCTGTGCTGAGGCAGGACCGCGGCATTGCCCCTGAACTTGCTGTAAGGGGGTTCATTAAACCGAAGATGGACGGCATAGTCACGAGTTACTATGAATGGTACCAGGGAGCAAAGATAGATCTGAAGATAACAGGCGGAAGCATGCACAGGTCAGAGAGTCTGGTAGCATCCATGTACTACGGCTTTGATGAGGCCAACCTCTTTGTGAGGCTCGATCCGGTTGCGCCCTTTGATACCCTCGGAGATGATGTGGAAATAGTGATTGTCACATCAAAGCCTGCAGAGATCAGGATAAACTGTCCTGTCAAGGGCAGTGACATCCGGGCAAGGCTCTTTGAAAAACAGGAAGATGAGTGGGTTATGCGCAGGGAGATTGCTGAGGTTGCTGTCAAAGAGATCTTCGAGATCAGTATTGCCTTTTCAGACCTGAAGGCAGTCCAGAAGAGCGAGATCTCTTTTTGTGTATCACTCAGAAGAGGAAATGATGAGATAGAGCGCTGCCCATGGCGGGGCCATATCAGCCTTTCTGTGCCGACGCCTGATTTTGAATCCATGATGTGGCAATGACGGATAGTGCCAAGGAATAAGGAGTTTGTGGATATTGAGATAATAAAGAGTGGCTGCGCCTCACACCTCTTCTGTTTGCCGACCCCTCAACCCATTGTGCCCCTGAGCCCTGTATCTTTATGAAGGCGCTTATCCAGCGGGTGACAGAGGCCCAGGTGGCAGTTGACGGAAGGCTGGTAGGTTCTATAGGCAGGGGCATTCTTGCATTTTTGGCTGTTGAAAAAGGCGATTCAGAGAAGGACCTCGACCTTATTGTCAGAAAGATTGCGAGTCTCAGGATATTTTATGATGACCAGGGCAGGATGAATCTCTCGATCAGGGACGTTTCAGGCGAGCTGCTTTTGATCTCACAGTTCACCCTCGCAGCAGACTGCAGAAAAGGCAACAGGCCATCCTTTGACGCTGCTGAGGAGCCTTCCAAGGCAGAGGCAATGTACCTGCAGGCAGCAGAAAGACTGAAGGCCGAAGGCCTGTCTGTTGCCACAGGCGTCTTCGCTGCTCATATGCAGGTCTCACTCATCAATGACGGCCCGGTCACATTCATGCTCGACTCAAGTGAAGCCATTAGGGTCAGGTCTACATCCTTGACAATATAACCTGTTTTGGCGTATT